>CAZEQN010000068.1:0-952 GCA_964514335.1 uncultured Anaerolineaceae bacterium | reverse complement strand
GCACCAATGCGGGTAGGCTTTCCGTATGACCGCGCAACAAGCCATCACCCAGGCGCTGCTGGCGCAACCCGGCGTAACTGCCCAACCCCACCGCTTTGGCGGTGTGGAATACCGCTATGGTCGGCGCGAAATTGGTCACATTCACGGCGACCGAATGGTGGATATCCCCTTCCCTAAAAAAGTGCGGGTGGAACTGGTGGCCGCCCAAAAAGCCGAGCCGCACCACCTGCTGCCCGAAACAGGCTGGATTAGTTTCTACATTCGCAGCGCAGAGGATGTGCAGGCTGCCATCGACCTGTTACTGTACTCCCTGGAACTAATCCGGAGTCGCCGGGCCACAAAAAACTAGCCCACCCGGCGGCGCAGCCAGCCCCGCGCACGCTGCCACACGTTGGTTTTTTTCGGCTTCACCACCAGCCGCCCAAAGCGCCAATAATAGAATCGCGAACCCGTATGCCGGTTTATTTGCTGCGCCAGGCGCGGCAGGTCGGGGTGGTGGGCATGTACCACCCGTACCGGCAGGTATAAGAATCTGCGGCCCTGCAGGATGCGCAGGTTATATTCCGGCGCCAGCGTGGCGAGGCGGGCCGCACCCCAATAGACCGCCTCCAGCAGGCTGGGTTGGTCTTTGGTCAGACCCATTTCTGAATGAATACGGTACCGCCGCTGCCAGTCAGCCAGCAGGTCTTGCATGGCCGGGCTGTTGCGCCAGGCCAGCATGCCGCTATTAATTTGCTGAAACTCGGGCG
Organism: uncultured Anaerolineaceae bacterium; assembly: GCA_964514335.1. GTDB lineage: Bacteria > Chloroflexota > Anaerolineae > Anaerolineales > UBA11579 > SCUK01. Next base: position 203 of record CAZEQN010000068.1, on the reverse strand, counting down.
GGATGCGCCTAAAATCGGTTTGGGTCAGCCACTGGCGCGGGCTGAAATCATAATAATTGACGCGCGTGGCTGCCAGGTCAAACTGTCCCAGAATCTCAAACAACGAGGACAGGTCGGCGCACACATAGGTATCGCTGTCCAGGTAGATGCTGTTCGCATAGGGCGACTGCAACAGGGCGTTAAGTTTATCTGACTCATGCGCC
>CAZEQN010000067.1:11766-12074 GCA_964514335.1 uncultured Anaerolineaceae bacterium | reverse complement strand
GGTTGCCAGCACTTCTTCGTCCAGCCAGGTGCGCACGATGTTGTGAATGTACAGGCGGTGGGGGAACGTGCCCCAGCCGGCCTCCACGCCGAAGACCGGCAGGAAGAGGGTGGTTACCCAGCGGTAGTCAGCCAGCAGATGGCAGAGGTAGCCGGCCAGAAAGGCGGCCTGGGCGGGGGCCAACCCGGCGGCGGCGAGGGTGGGAAACTCGTTCAGCAGGCGGAGGGTGGGCAGGGTGTCGTTGAGGGGTGGCACCTGGAAGAAGTGGGTGAGTTCGCGCCGCTGGCCGGAAACGACCTGCACGTCCG
>CAZEQN010000067.1:0-11756 GCA_964514335.1 uncultured Anaerolineaceae bacterium | reverse complement strand
CGGGGCGGTGTTGCCCAGCAGAAACGCCGGGCGCTCGGCGCGCAGCAGGTGGGCCGCGGCGGGGGCCAGTTCCGGGTGGGCGAGGAGTTCCTCGGCCAGGCTAAGGTGATAAAATGGCGTTGGCATAGTTTAATTATACGGCGGCTGGCGATTTAAGGCCGCAGCAACACCATTGACCTCACTGCAGGAGTCGTTGAAATGCTTGAAATCGAGCTGATTTACTGCCACGAATGAGGATACACCCCGCGTGCCGTGAGCGCGCTGACGCAAATCCTCTCTCAAAAAGCGCTGGAGCCGCAGATTGCGCGCTTTACGCTGGTGCCGGCCACGGGCGGGCTGTTTGAATTCAGTGTGAATGGCAAACTGCTGTACAGCAAGAAAGAAACCCGGCGGCATGCGGAACCGGGCGAACTGCTGAATCTATTGAAAGCGTATCTGGAAGAAAACTGATGAGCGAAAAGAAACGCCTGCTGACGGGCGACCGACCGACCGGAAAAATGCACCTCGGCCATCTGGTGGGCTCGATTTACAACCGGGTTAAGTTACAGGACACCTACGAAACGTATATCCTGGTGGCTGACCTGCACATGCTGACCACCAAGAACGAAGCGCAACATATCGCCGAGATTGATAAGAACGCGCATGACATGGTGCTGGACCAGATTGCGGCCGGGCTGGACCCGCAAAAAGTTACCTTTTACATGCAGTCCGGCATCCCGGAAATCCATGAAATGTACACCCTGTTTCAGAGCCTGGTGACGGTGGCGCGGTTGGAACGCCTGCCGAGCCTGAAGGACATGGCGCGGGATGCCAATATCGAAATGCCGCTGGCGCTGCTGGGTTACCCAGTGTTGCAGGCGGCTGATATTTTGTGCGTGCGCGGCGACCTGGTGCCGGTGGGCAAGGACAATATCGCCCATGTGGAAATCACGCGCGAAATCGCCCGCCGCTTTAACCACATGTACGGCGAGACGCTGCCGGAGCCGGAGGGCATGGTGGGTGAAATCCCGACTCTGGTGGGCACGGACGGCCAGTCCAAGATGAGCAAGAGCCTCAACAATGCCATCTTCCTGAGTGATGGGCCGAAAGAAGTGGAAAAGAAAGTGATGAGCATGTACACCGACCCCAACCGGGTGCGGGCGGACATCCCCGGCACGGTGGAAGGCAACCCGGTGTTTGAGTACCACGATGCTTTTAATGCGAACAAGGCCGAAGTAGAAGACCTGAAAATCCGCTACCGGGCCGGGACAGTGGGAGATGTGGAAGTGAAGGAAAAACTGGTGGCGGCGATTAACACCGTGCTGGCGCCGATGCATGAACGGCGAGCGCAGTTTGAGGAAAGCGGCCTGATTGAAGAGATTCTGGTGAACGGCACCGAGAAAGCGCGGGCCGAGACCCAGCAGACGTTGTACGCCATGAAGAAAGCCATGGGGCTTTCCGGGGTGTGGAACCGCATCCGCCGCAAGGTGGAGAAGCGCGAAAAGAAACAGGGCTAGCCAAATGCGGCTTCTGGTGCAGCGCGTTTCGGCGGGCAAGGTGAGCGTGGCCGGCCGGGCGGTGGCCGAGATTGGGCGCGGGCTGGTGATTCTGGTGGGGGTGGGGCAGGGGGATGGCGAAGCCGAGGCCGGCTGGCTGGCGGAGAAAGCCGCCCACCTGCGGATTTTTGCGGATGCTGAAGGCAAAACGAATTTAAGTGTGCTGGATGTGGGCGGGGCGGCGCTGGTGGTGTCACAGTTTACGCTGTACGCGGATGCGCAGAAAGGCCGCCGCCCTTCGTTTACCGGGGCGGCCCTGCCAGACGTTGCCGAACCGCTGGTGCGCCGCTTTGCGGAATTGCTGGGCGGGCAGGGTGTAGCGGTGCAGATGGGGGTCTTTGGGGCGGAGATGCAGGTGGAGATTCACAATGATGGCCCGATGACCATCTGGCTGGAAAAGGGCTGATTTAAAAAGGTATAATTCGCAGGTTATGTTTCAGGATGTCTGCTCTTCATGAACTCGTCCCACCCTTCCAGTCTGCTGGTTAAATCCGGCCGCCCGAACATCGTTGTGCTGGTGATTGATGCGGCGCGCTATGACCATTTCTCCTGTTATGGCTATTACCGCCCGACGACGCCAACGATTGATGGACTGGCCCGCCAGGGCCTGCAATTTGAAAACGCGACCACGGTGGATACCGCCTCGCCGCTGGCGCACTTTGCGCTGTTAAGCGGGCAGGCGGATTGGGAAGGCCGGGCCTGGCTGGCACGCGCCAACCTGGCCGGGCGGGCGCGCTTTCTGGCGCGCCAGTTGGGGCGCAAGTTGGGGCTGGTGAAGCATGTGGCTGGTTATGAACACAGCCAGCATTCGCTGTTGAAGTTGCTGCGCGAGTTAGGGTATACCACGGCTGGTATCAGCGCTAATTTTCTGGTCTCGCCCGAGACGCTCCAGCCCTATGCGGGCTTTGATGAATTTGCGGAACGCCAGTTGCTGGATGGGTATCTGGCAGATAAAGAATACGCCGCGCAACTGGCCGAGTATGGGATTGTGGATAAGAATTCCAACCGCCAGGCGGTGTACTTCCGGGCGGGCCGGTTGTTTGAACTCGCGGATGCAGCAACCCGGCGGGCAGCCGAGCAGGAGCAACCGTTCTTTCTGTTCATGAATGTGATGGACTGCCATGACCCTTACCTGCCGCACCCGGAGCAGCGCGAACGGTTCGGGTTTGAACCGCAAAGTGACTTCAATGGCGATTTGCGGCATCGCCCGGCAGCGGAGCAGGCCCTGGCAGATGGGATCACCCAGGCCTGGACGTACAGCCACGACCTGACCCCGGCCGAGATTGATTTGTTGCGCTGGAACTATGACCGCTGCCTGAATTATGTGGATACGCAGGTGGGGCGTTTTATTGGGATGCTGGCCGAGCGCGGGCAGGCTGATAATACCGTCTTCTTCATTCTGGCGGACCACGGCGAATTGCTGGGTGAACATGGCCGGCTGGGCCACAGCCTGGAGCCCACCCCGGAACTGATGCGTATTCCATTGATTGTGAGCGGTCCGGCCTATGTGCAGGCCGGCGTGCGGGTGACTACCCCGGCTGGGATTGTGGACATCCGCCCGGCGATTACAGATTTGCTGGGGGTGGCCGACCCGTTCCGGGAGCGCTCCGGGGAGAGTCTGTTTGCCACGCGGCGGAAAGAAATTTTGCCGGCGCGCAGCGACTCCGGGATGGGGCGGCAGACGGCCCTGATGGGTGAAGGCCGGGCAGCGGTCAGCCCGGAAGAATTGAGTGTGATGCAGGAGCGTTTGCGCGACCTGGGCTATCTGGATTAGCCGGGGCGCGGCGCGTCCGTTACAATTTGATTATCTGATTTAGTTCAAACGAGGTGCAAGGATGCGGATTCTGGTAACAGGTGGGGTTGGGACGGTGGGGGCCGGGCTGGTGCAGGAACTGCGCGGCCGCGGCCATGAGGTGATTTCGTGCGACCTGATGCACCAGGCCGACGAAGTCGGGTTCAGCCTGCGGACGGATGTGGAAAAACCACAGTATGCCCGCTGCGATGTGAGCGAATACCGCCAGATTGAACGGGTGATTGAAGAACTGGGGCCGTTTGAGTACATCTACCATTGCGCGGCGGAGTTTGGGCGCTGGAATGGCGAAGATTTTTACGAGACGCTGTGGCGCACGAATGCCATCGGCACCAAAAACATCATCCGTTTGCAGGAGCAGCACGGCTTCCGGCTGATTCATTTCTCGTCTTCCGAAGTGTATGGCGACTGGCCGGAGATTATGGTCGAGAGCGTGATGGACGACTATGAAATCAAGCAGATGAATGACTACGCCATGAGCAAGTGGGTGAACGAGATGCAGATCCGCAACTCGGCTATCCAGTATGGCACGCAGAGCGTGGTGGTGCGGCTGTTCAACACCTATGGGCCGGGCGAGTATTACAGCCCGTACCGCTCGGTGAACAGCCGTTTCCTGTACTGCGCCCTGAACGGCCTGCCGTGGGTGGTCTTCCGCGGCCACTCGCGCACGTCTACATATCTGGGCGATACGGTGCGCACAGTGGCGAACATCAGCGAGAACTTCATTCCCGGCGAGACGTACAACATCGGCGGGTTTGAGCACCACACGATTGAAGAACTCTCGGACATTGTGCTGCGCCTGACCGGGGCCGACCCGAAACTGGCCGAGGCGCGCGACTCCGAAGTACTGACGACCCGTGACAAGAAAGTGGATGTCTCCAAGAGTGTGCGCGACCTGGACCACAAAATCACCTACTCCATGGAAGACGGCATGCGCCTGACGATGGACTGGATGAAAAAGGTGTACGGACTGTAGCCCCATGACCGCCCTGCCGAGCCTGACGATTGGAATCATCAGTTGCAACCGCCTGCATTTCCTGCGGGCGTTGATTGAATCGCTGCGTTTGAGTTTGGGGGGTGTGCAGGCGCAATGGGTGGTGGTGGACAATGCCTCGGTGGAAGAGGGCCTGCAGGACTACCTGCGCGGGCTGGATTTCATTGACGAACTGGTGCTGCAACCGGAGCGCAAGCCGACGACCGAATTTGTGACGGCCCAGAATATTCTGGTGGAGCGCGCCACCGGCGAGTACCTGCTGGCGTTGACGGATGACATTCAGTTTATTCGCACGGATGCCTGGCTGCCGGAAACGCTGAAAATTTCGGCGGCGCACCCGCAGATTGGCTCGATTGTGCTGGACGGCCAGCGGCGCAAGCGGCTGGAACGGATTTTCCCCGGCGGGTGGCGCGGGCTGGTAAAACCGACCCGGACTTTCAAGCTGGCGGGGCAGGCCACGCGGCTGTTCTCGCTGGCAGGGCATTCGCACGGCATCACACCCTCGGCCGCCAATGGCATCACGCGCTTGAGCGTGTGGAAGCAACTGGGGCCGTTTGCGGCCACCCGGACGGGCTTCTCGACCCAGGATACCAGCGGCGGGGCCGAAACGCTGATGCTGGAAAACTACGACCGCTCCGGCCTGAAGCTGGAACGTTGCCTGCTGGACATCCCGGCCGGGCTGACGCTATTCACCAACCCGCATGGCACGCAGGCCCGGATTCGCGGCAACAAGCGCTATGGCGGTTACCAGCCGCCGAGCGCGGAATTCTATTTCAAGATGCTGACCGAAGCCGAAATTGGCGGCTGGCGCGGGCGCAAGCGGCCGGTGAGTTTTGAAGAGGCGGCCCGCCCACAGGGCTTTGCGTTGCCGCTGGATGCCGAGGGCAACCTGGTGAAGCATTCGATTGTGGAGACCGAGTTTGAGTGGGTGCACCCGAGTGTGGCGGGGCAGGAGTTTTAGACCGAAAACGAAGGGATTGGCGCGACAGGGAAGATCACTGGTGCGGGCATTATCTCTGGTAGCGCCCACGCAGAAAATTTTGAACGTGATCTTCTAAATTCAATGGGGGGACTTTGAAAGCGGGAATCGAGCTGCGCATGAACTCACCATAGATGATAGGCCCAAGTAAAGAAGCCGTTGTGTGCAATGGATGCTCTTGTATCAGGATACCCTCGGCCTGATAACGGGCCAAAAGTTGACCAATGGAGTAAAAAAGCCCGATCGGCTGATCGAACGAATCGATTAGCTCCGGGTGCTTTGAAACTTCCGAGAATAATGCGAGAAAAAAGCGCCCGTGTAAGATGACCGAATCTTCATAGGCCTGTAAGATGCGCAGTAAATCATCCTGAATATTCCCAGTGTATGCCGTAGAGGCATTGAAGCTGCTCTGTTCAATAATGGCGGCAATGGTCTTTTTTACCAGTTGTAGTTTGTTTTCATACTTTCTGAACAGTGTCACTTCACTCATACCGGCGGCTTCAGCCAATTGCTTGGTGGTGGCGCCGGAATACCCGCGCGCTACGATAACTTCCATGACTGCCAGAAATATTTTTTCGTCATCCAAAACTTTTGGCATTCTGTAGCTCCCAGGAAAACAAATCAATCTCAAAAAGCATCTTATCATATGTTAGTGTTGACTTGCAATAAAGGATGTGCTATATTTATTGTAAGCGCACACTAACATAAACATCACAATTGGAAAGAAAAGCAAATGACCATTGTCAATCGAATTTTTGAAACTTTGATGCCCAAAGGATCCGGCAAGAAACCATCTTTGGATAAATTACTGGCTCAATTTGATAGAGAGTTAGAAAACTTTCAGACATTGGTCAAGCCGGCTGAAACATCGAAACCCCGCACCCCCTTTGACAGCAAGAGTTTAACATTTTCCGATATGTATATGTCCAAATTAACTGTCAGACAAATCGCATCAGTTTTGCCGATCATGTTGCCGCTCCAACTACAGATGCGCCAAAGCGCCAGAATGTACGACGGCAAATTTCAACCCAAAAGGTCGACCGCCGAACCTGAGTTTATTGAGCAATTAGAAACACTGGCTCGAAATGCCGGAGCGGTAGATATCAAATATGTGAAGGTGCCTAACAACGCGATCTTCAAGGACAAGGGAATCCCATATCCTTATGCTGTGGTCATCACAGTTGAGATGGATAAGGAAAATATGTCTACCGCGCCCAGCTTTGAGGCTTTCCGGGAAGTGGCAAAAGGCTATGGCAATCTGGCACGCGTTGGCAACAAAATGGCCCGGTTTATGCGCCGAAGTGGCTTTGCGGCCTATCCGGGTACCGCATTGGGCGGCCTGACGGACTACACCCATCTGGCTGAATTGGCTGGTCTGGGCGCAATTGGGTACCACGGGTTATTGATTACCCCCGGAGAAGGTGTGCGCCTCCGCATTAACACGATTTACACCAATATCACCAACCTGCCAATTCAAACCGAAAATGAACACTACTGGGTGCGGGATTTTTGCGCAATGTGCAAAAAGTGCATCCGCGCCTGCCCGGTAAAGGCGATCTATGAGCAGCCGCGTCCTCGGGGCGATGGTGGGATGCAGTGCATTGACCATGACGACTGCCGGGATTATTTCAACCAGAATTTTGGCTGTGCGATTTGTCTGGCAAGTTGTCCTTTTAGTGACATAGGCTATGAAAAAGTGAAAACGCGGTTTAAGGGCAATCCGAACGCGCCTCAATTTCATATCTCGCATTTGCCTTAGGTGGTGGGCGCGGTGTGCCACTCCGGGCCGAGGCCGCGCCACAGGATGCCATCCAATTGGACGGCGTGCGCGCCGGCGGCCAGCAGGATTTCGACCTGCCGCGGCTGGTACACGCCGCCGCCCGCGATGAGCGGCACGCCCAGCCCGGCCAGATGGGCGGTGGCAGCAAGGGCGGCCGGGAACAGCCCCGGCCCAATCAGGCGGCCGCGCTGGGGGGCATTGCCGGAAAGCGCGGCGCCGGGCAGCGGCCCGAGGCTGATGGCGCTGGCTCCGGCGGCTACGAGGGCCGGGGCGAGGTTCTGGGCGGCCAGCGACAGGCGGGCGATAACCGGTAGTTCGCCGAGAGCGGCGGCGATGAACTGGCTGGCGGCGTGTTCTTCCAGCCCTTCCGGCAGGCCGAGTTCAACGGCCAGAATGTTTTCGCGGCCTTCGAGGGCGCGGGTCATGCTTTCGGCTTCGGCCGGGGTTTCGACCAGCAGATGGACGATGATGGGCAGTGGGGCACGCCCCCAGGCGGCGGCGTAGCGTTTGAGGGCGGCGCGCAGGCCGGGGTTGGGCAGGCCGCTGTGCAGCAGGGCCGTGCCGGGGCCGGTTTGGGCCAGCGGAGTGCGGGCCGGGCGGCGCGGGCCGCGGCTGATGGGGTTGGTGATGAATGCGCCCAGCCGTTCCAGCGGGAGGGGGCCGCGCGGGTCTGGCACGAAGCCGAGGAAGCCGGCAGCATTGAGCAGCGGGGCGCGCAGGTCTGGCAGGGGGAGGTTCATTCGGGGCTAATCCGTCCAGACGGGCAGGTGGCCGAGGGCGATGCAGTGCTGCCACTGGGCCGGGTCGCCTTCGGTGAGGATGGCGGCCTCGAGCGTTACGGTGGCGGCGGCTTTTTCCATCACGGCCCGCATGCCCTGCTGGGTGGAGCCGGTACTGACGACATCATCCACCAATGCCACCCGGCGGCCGTGTACGGCGGCGAGGTCTTTTTCATCCAAATAGAGGGTTTGGGGCGCGCCGGTGGTGATGCTGACGGTCTCGGCCGAGAGGGCTGCGCCCATGTAGGGCTTGTAGGTTTTGCGCAGCACGATGTACGGCTTGCCGCTGGCGACTGAAAGGGCATGTGCCAGCGGGATGCTCTTGGCCTCGGCGGTGACGATGACATCATACTCGGCGGCGGGCAGGCGGCGGGCCAGTTCGGCGGCGGCGGCCTGCACCAGCTCGGTATCGCCGAGGATGTTGAGGATGGCGATGGTGACGCCGGGGGCGACTTCAAACAGGGGCAGTTGGCGCGGCAGGCCGGCGATGGTGATGGCGTGGGTTTTGGGCTGGGAGGTCATGCGGGCGGCGCTCCTTTGCAGACAATGCGCGAATTATACCGGAGGGAATTCCCGGCGGCGGTTTATAATAGCGACATGAGCGACGCACAACCCACCACCCGGTTTCAGTGTACCCAATGCGGGGGCGACCTCAAGCCCGACCAGGGCCAGTTGTTCCTGACCTGCCCGTTCTGCGCCTCCACCGTTTACCTCGATAAAAGCAAAGTGGTGTTCCACTGGTATGTGGCCCCCACGCTGGACGAAGCCAAGGCGCGGGCGGCGCTGGCGCGCTGGATGTCCGGCAACCAGACGGTCAAGGACCTGGACAAAAAATCGCAGGTTACGGAAGTGGCCTTCGAGTATTTCCCGCTGTGGTTCTTCCGCCAGCAGGATGGCGGCGGCAAGGAGCGCATCCTGCTGGAACCGGCGGCGGCCACCGCGGTGACGGAAGTCTCACACCTGCAATTGCCGCCCGGCGACCTGCGCAAGTATGAAGACCGGCTGGATGCCCAGTCCCACACGCCGACTGTGCCGCTGAACGCGGCGCTGGAATGGGCGGCCCAGCAAAGCCCGGCAGTTAAACAAAATGTGGTTGAGAGCGCCCTGGTGCATGTGCCGCTGTTTACCTTCAAGTACGATTTCAATGGCCGCACGTACACGGCGGTGGTGGACGCGGCCAGCGGCAAGACGCTGGCGAACATCTTCCCCGAAAAGGCCGAGGCGCCCTACCAGATAGTGGGCGGGCTGGCGGCCATGACCTTTCTGTGTCTGGCGACCTTTCCGGTGCTGGGCGGCTTCCTGGACGATGGCGGCACGATGATTGGCTTTGCGGTGTGCAGCGTGCTGGGACTTCCGGCGGCGCTGGGCATTATGGCGCTGGCGGCGTATGTCTCCCAAAAGGTATAGTGACGATGAGTGATCAGGCAACCCACGGATTGGCCTGCCCGAACTGCGCCGGGATGATTCAGATCCCGGAAGGGCAGGCAATAGTCATCTGCCCGTATTGCGATTTGCGCAGCCTGGTGCAGGGGGCGCGCGGCCTGCGCCGCTACCAGGTGGAATTGAAGACCGACCGGGCGGCCGCCGAAACGGCGCTGCGCGGTTTCTTGAGCGGCAAAATGCAGGTGGCCCGCAACGCCGCCAAAGTGGCCGAGGTGCAGGAGACCTTCCTGGCGTACCTGCCGTTCTGGGCCTCCTGGGCGCGGGTGCTGGGCTGGGCCTTTGGCGAGGAACAGGTTGGCTCGGGCGATAACAAGCGCTATGAGTCGCGTGAAATCAAAATCGCCCAGGAGATGGACTGGACCGGGGCGGCGCTGGATGTAGGCGAGTTCGGGGTCGAGCGTATCTCACTGGCCGGGCGCACATTGGCGCCGGTGAACTGGGATGGCATGCACAACTCCGGGATGGTGTTTGAGCCGGTGGGCGTGGCGGGCGAGGCGCAGGCCAAGGCCAAGCAGGACTTTGACCAGCGGGTGCGCAGCCTGGCCGACCTGGACCGGGTCTCGCAGGTGTTCACCCGCACCACGCGCGAACGCTTCGGGCTGGTGTATTACCCGCTGTGGGTGGTGCGCTACCTGTACCGCGGGCGGTCGTTTCAGGTGGTGGTGGACGGCGTGGATGGCAAGGTGCTGTATGGCAAAGCGCCGGGCAGCACGCTGTTCCGCTCGCTGGCGCTGGTGGCGGGCATGGCCTCCGGGGCGCTGCTGGCGGTGGATGGCGGCTCGCTGGCGACTTATATCGCTTTTACTTCCTCGGATGATGATGCCGGCGGGATGCTGATTGTCGCGGGTGGGGCGGTGGTGGTGGGGCTGGGGCTGATGGCGGGCGGCTACCGGGCCTTCCGCTATGGGGAACACTATGAATTTCACGGCCACCGTAACGTCAAGCGCAGCCGCAAAGTGCTGCGCGAGGGCGGGGTGCGCCGAGCGGTGGAGGAAACCCGATGAGCGAACAACCCTCTTTGCTGGCGTTGCGTTGCCTGCAATGCAATACGCCCGTACCGGCCCAGCCGGACGAGGTGGCCTGGGTGTGCGCCACCTGCCAGACCGGCCTGCTGCTGGATGAAACCAACGGGCTGACGAAGTTCGCCTTTCATTTCGCGGAAGGAGTCAAGGGGCCGGGTCGCCCGGTGTGGGTGGCGCAGGGCAAGGTGGCGCTTGAGCGCACCTCGCGCAACCTGCTGGGCAAAGATGGGGAGGCCGAGCGCTTCTGGGATGCGCCGCGCCAGTTCATCATCCCGGCCTGGAGTTGCGGCGTGGATGAGCTGGTGGACCTGGCGATTGGCTGGCTGCAAACGCCCATTGGGTTGAAGGCCGGGTCGGCGGCAAGTTTCCTGCCGGTGACGCTGCGGCCGGAGGATGCGCGCCCGGTGGCCGAGTATGTAATTGTGGGGATTGAGGCGTTGCGCAAAGACCAGTTGCGCAAGGTGGAGTTCACGCTGGACCTGGGCGAGCCGGAGTTGTGGGTGTTGCCGTAGGGCTGTAGCCAATATCATCACATCACAGAAAACAACAGAGATTGTGTTAGGAGCGCAAGTTTTGGCAAAGCCAATTCCAGAATCTTGGTTACCCCTTCTGCCAGCGCAGTATATTGAAAAATCAGACCGACTCGCGACCCTTCGCTTCGCTCAGGGTGACAGGTTTCTTCGGTTTGGACCTCTTTATAGTAGAGCGAACTATTATTACAACATTCAGGAATTGCCATGAAACTCACCCCGCTGTGGACTGACCTGACCCCCCGCCCGGCTGACCTGCCGCTGGCCGAGTTGCCGGAACAAACCGACCTGGCGATTATCGGCAGCGGCTACACCGGCCTGCACGCGGCGCGGGTGGTAGCCGGGCAGGGCGGGGATGTGACCGTGCTGGAGCGCGAGTTCATCGGGTACGGAGCCAGCAGCCGCAATGGCGGCATGCTGACGCCAGGCCTGAAAGCGCCCATCAAGGCGATTGCCAGGCGCTATGGCATGGAAAAAGCGCGCTGGTTCTGGAACTGGTCATTGGATTCGATTGACCATGTGGACCGGGTGATAACTGAAGAGAAAATCGACTGCGGCTGGGCGCGGCGCGGGCATGTGTCGCTCGCCTACAAGCCGGCTCATTTTGAGCACTTTCGCGACCATCAGAAATGGCTGAAAGAAAACATGGGCGATGACTCGCCGGAGTTGCTCGGCCGCGACGAACTGAAGAGTGAAATTGGCAGTTCGTCTTACTATGGCGGGCTGGCGAATGAGACCTCGGGCGGGCTGGACCCGGCGCGCTATGTCTTTGGGCTGGCGCGGGCGGCGGGCCAGCGCGGGGCGCGGCTGGTGGAGAATGCGGGCGTCACCCGCATCCGGCGCACGGCCGAGGGCTACCGCCTGACCACGCCGCGCGGCGAACT
>CAZEQN010000066.1:0-12124 GCA_964514335.1 uncultured Anaerolineaceae bacterium | reverse complement strand
CGGGCTGGACTTTCTGTTGCGCGCCTGGGCCCAGGTCATTGTCCGCCAGCCGGCGGCCCGCCTGCTGATGGTCGGCGGCCAGCCGCAGGAAGTCGCTGCTCTGCAAACCCGGGCGGTTGAAATGGGACTCGCCGAGAGTGTTCTTTTTACCGGGCGCGTGCCGCGTCTGGCCGTGCCGCGCTACATTGCCGCCGCCGATGTCGGCCTTTCGCCCATCCCGCCCATTCCGGTTTATGTCGTTTCCTCGCCCACCAAACTGGCCGAAACCCTCGGCCTCGGCCGCCCGGTGGTCGCCAATGCCATCCCCGAACAGGAACTGCTCCTGCGTCAGAGTGGCGGCGGCCTGTGTGTCCCGTATGAAGAAGCCGCTTTCGCCGAGGCGACCCTGACGCTCCTGGCCGACCCCCAGCGGGCGCGCCAGATGGGCGCCGCCGGGCAGGCCTACATGCGCCGCGAACGTTCGTATCAGGGCATGACCGAACAACTGGAAGCCCTGTGCCAGCGGCTGCTGGCCCAACGCCGGGGGACGAGCGTATGAATCGCCTGCGCGCCCTGCCGGACTTTCTGATTCTCGGGGTGCAGCGCGGCGGTACGACCTCGCTGTATAATTACCTCTGCCAGCACCCCTGGGTGGCGGCCGCCAGCGGCAAGGAATTGCATTTTTTTGACAATCAATACGAACCCACGCTCGCCAGTTACCGGGCGCACTTCCCTCTGAAGTACCGCCTGGTTCTCCATCGCCGGCGCAAGCGCGGTTTTTCGCGCCAGCGCGCCCTCACCGGCGAAGCCAGCCCCTATTACCTCTATCACCCTCTCGTCCCCCAACGTGTGGCCGCTCACCTGCCGCAGGCCCGCCTGATTGCCCTGCTGCGCAACCCGGCCGAGCGCGCCGTTTCGCATTACTGGCATGAACACCGCAAGGGCCGCGAGCCGCTCGAGATGCTGGCCGCCTTTGAGGCCGAAGCCGAGCGCATCGCCCCCGAGTGGCAGGCGGTCGCCAGCGGGCAGGTGCCGCACAGCCCGATCCTGCAACGCCACAGTTACCTTTCGCGCGGCCACTACGCCGAGCAACTGGAGCGCTGGTGGGCGCACTTCCCGCGCCCGCAATTGCTGGTCTTGCGCAGCGAAGATTTATTCGAGAAGCCCCAGACTGTTTTTGAACAGGTCGAAGCCTTTTTGGGCCTGCCGCACTATACCGGTATGCACTTCCGACCCTTGAATGCTGGCCAGTACGTTGAGCCACCCCCGGCCGTCAGCCGCTTTTTGCGGGACTATTACGCGCCGCACAATGCCCGCCTGCAAGCCCTGTTGGGCGAGGGTTTCGGCTGGGACGACTTCCCCACGGTATAATCGCCCTTTGCCGTGCGCGGGGACACGGCCGCCTGCCTATGTTCCGTAAACTCCTTCACTCCACCCAATTCTGGCTGGCCAAACGCTGGCCGCGCCGCGCCGCCCGCCTGTTTTACATTGTGCCCGCCAAAAACTGGGTGCTGGATTGGGTCGGCCGTTACATTACCCGTGGCGTGCAGGCCCGGTTTGGTATGGCGGCCTGCACCCGCCCCCAGCCGCCCATCACTGTTGGCGACCTGCTGCACTATGGCTCGCTTGGCGATTTTCTCACCCACCGCCAACACCCCGCCAATGGCCACAACGCCGTGGTCGTGACCGTCTTTCACGGCCAGCGCGGTGACCCGGACCGCCCGTACAGCCAGCACCTTGAAGAACTGCTGGCTCACCAGGCCGAGTTTCAGCGCCTCATAACCGCCAGCCGCATCATGGAAGCCCGCTTTCTGGAATGGGGCATCCCGCCTGAAAAGCTGGTGTGCATCCCGCTGGGCGTGGACCTGGCGCGTTTTCGCCCGGCCAGCCCGGCGGAGAAGGCTGAAAAACGGCGTGCCCTCGGCATTCCCGAAGGCGCGTTCGTCGTCGGCTCGTTCCACAAAGACGGTCAGGGCTGGGGCGACGGCGAAGAACCCAAGCCCATCAAAGGCCCGGACACCTTGCTGGAAACCGCCGCCCGCCTCAAAGACCGCCTGCCACTGTTCTTTTACCTCACCGCCCCCGCCCGCGCCTACGTCAAGAACGGGCTCGACCGCCTCGGCATCCCTTACCGGCATGATGTCCTCGCGGACTATTACGCCATCCCGGCCTGCTACCATGCGTTGGATGCTTATCTCGTCCCCTCGCGCGAAGAAGGCGGCCCGGAAGGCGTGCTGGAAGCCCTCGCCAGCGGCGTGCCGCTGGTCACCACTCGCGTCGGTCTCGCCCCGGATGTGGTCACCGATGGGCAGGATGGCCTGCTGGCGGATGTAGAAGATGCCGCCGCGCTTGCCAATCATCTGGCGGCCCTCGCCGCCGACCCGGCGCTTGCGGCGCGTTTGGCGACGGCTGGCTTGCACACTATTCAGGCCTACGACTGGCCCAAAATTGCCGCCCGCTATTATCATGAGGTCTATGCCCCGTTGCTGGGGCGGGAGCCCACCCGATGACCGCCGAGCGTTTCTACATCACTACCCAGTCGTATCGCCATGAATATGAAACCGGGCGCGATATCCCCACCCAGTACGGCTACCTGATAGAGACTGACTTTGGCGGCACACAACGCTTGCTCAAAATCCCGACTCCGACTGAATCGCCCAATGGCGAGCGCATTAAAACCGGCCTGCGCGGCATCTGCATCTGGCAGGGGCGGGTGTATACCGCCAGTTGGAATACCATCTATGTCATTGACCCGCATAAATTAGAGGTGGTTGATTCTTTCAGCCACCCGCTGATGTCTGACCTGCATGGCCTGCACGCCGATACGGATGGCCTGTGGGCGACTTCCTCGCTGATTGACAGCGTGCTGCATTTTGACTGGCAGCACAATTTCCTGCGTGCTCTCTCGTTCTCCAACACCCGCCTCTACCCAAGCCGTTATCGTCAACCCATAGACCTCACCGCCGACTACCGCCAGCGCGGCAAGGTCAAGGAAGGCTTCGTGAGTTTTCATGCCAACCATGTCGCCCGGCTGGACGATGCCCATGTGCTCGTTACGGGTCGGGGCGATGGTCAGGCCGCCGGGCGGGTCTTGAAGGTGGACCGCCAGACGCTTAAATTCGGCCTGTGGATTAAGGGCATCCACGGGCCGCATGATGGCCTGTTCTTGCGTAACGGCGATTTCGCCCTCACTGAAACCAATGGCGCCACCGTCGCCATGTACCGCCCGCGCCGCTGGGGACGGCCGCGCCTCCTGCGGCGGCTGGCCCTGCCGGAAGCTGGCGAAGCCTTCTGGACGCGCGGCCTGGCCGAAGATTCGGCTGGGGATCTGGTTGTGGGCCGTTCGGTATGGAAGGGCAGCCAGCGCAACGCCAGCGTGGTACGCCTCTCGCCAGCCGGTGAGACCGTGACTGTCCATGACCTCGAACTGCCGGACTATCCGGAGTGCCGCATCTTTCAGATTCACCCGGTGGCGGAGTGAGATGCCGCCTGCCATCAGCGTTCTCATGGCCGTGTACAACCAGGCCGAAACCCTGCCGGAAGCTCTCGCCAGCCTGTGGGCCCAGACCTTCACCGATTTTGAATTGCTGGTGATTGATGATGGTTCCACCGATGACACCCCGACCCTGCTCACTCGCCAGACCGACCCGCGCCTGCGGGTGCTGACCAACCCCACCAACCTTGGCCTCACTGCCAGCCTCAACCGTGGCCTGGCCGAAGCCAGCGGCGAATTTATCGCCCGTATGGATGGCGACGACATCAGCCTGCCAGCCCGGCTGGCGGCCCAGCGCGCCTATCTGCAACGCCATCCATCCGTGGCGGCTTGTGGTAGCTGGGTGCAGACCTTTGGGGCGCGCCAGGAACTCTGGCGTTTCCCGGTCCGGCCAGACGACCTGCGCGCAGAATTGCTGTTTGAAAATGTGCTCGCCCACGGCAGCGTGATGCTGCGCCGGGCGGCTTTGCAGGCCCACGACCTGCGCTACGATGAAACTCTGGTACGCGCCCAGGACTACGACCTGTGGGCGCGGCTGGCGCGCCATGCTCCGCTAACGAACCTCCCGCGGCCGCTGGTGCGTTACCGCCTGCATGCCGGGCAGGTTGGCGCGGCAGATAGCTCTGGCCAGCGCGCCACCGCCCAGCAGGTGCGCCGCATGCAACTCGGCTGGCTGGGGCTCACGCCGACCGAGAGTGAAATGGAGTTGCATCTGGCTTTGAGTACATCCGGCTTTGCCGCCAATCTGGGCTGGCTGGGGCAGGCGCGGGCCTGGCTCGAAAAAATCGCCGTCGCCAACCAGCGCTGCGGCGAATACCCGGCCGCGGCCTTGCGCCGCGCCTTAGAACGCCGCTGGCTGGCGGCCTGTCGCGCTGCGCATAGCCTTGGGTTGGCAACCTGGCGGACCTATACGGCTTCGCCGCTCGCGCGGCCTTCGCTTACGGCGGCGCGCGTCTTTCTGCTGTGCCTGCGGGCCGAGGTGCGGCGTGGCTAAACGCGTCGCCATTGTCTCCGATTCAGCCCCGCCCTACGGCGGCGGCGGCGTGGCCAGCGCCCATTACAGCCTGCTGCGCGGTTTTCAGCGTCAGGGTCTGGAGGCGGCCCTGTTCACCTTCTATGCCCGCCAAATCCCGCCAACACCGGAACCCGACATCTTCCGTTTCGGGCCGCCGCGCCTGGCGGCCAAACTCCTGATGAAACTCAATGGCTGGGTTTTTGGCCTGCTGCAACCCGGCCGCAATGCCTGGTACACGGTCGATACCCTCATCAGCGGGCTGGGGGCGCGCCGCATGGCGCGGGCGCTGGCTGCCTGGCAACCGGATATCGTCATCTTTCCTGACCACGGCGCGCCCGCCCGGGCCATCCGCAAAACCCCCGGCGCCCGCTGGGGGCTGATCGCCCACCACAACCCCCTGCGCTTTCAAAATGACCCGCGCCTCGGTGAATTCTCGGCGCTGGATGCCCGCCTTGCCATCCGGCTCGAGCAGCAGACCATGCCCAAATTTGACCGCGTCGCCTGCCCATCGGCCTACATGCGCGACTGGTTTGAGCGCACCTACAGTTTTACGGGGCCGGTGGCGGTCATCCCCAACATCCCGGATGTGCAGTCCGTGTCCGCTGCCGCGCCGCGTGACCCCCGCCCGGAAATCGGCCTGCCGCCGGATGCGCCCCTGCTGGTCATCCCCTCCGGCGAAGTACGTCTGAAAGGCACCGATTTCATCGCCCCCTTCCTGCGGGCGCTGGCGCGCGGCCATTCCCGGCCTTTTGGCGTGTGCATCGCCAGCGGTCTGGCTCCCGGCTTGGCCCAGGACCTCGCCAGCCTGCCGGAGCATGTGCGCCTGTATCTGCCCGGGCGGTTGGCGCACGCTGAATATTTGGGTATCCTTAAGTCGGCTTCCTTTGGCGTGTTCCCTTCCCTGATTGACAATTACAGCATGGCGCTGGTGGAGGCCACCCTGGCCGGCGTGCCGATGCTGGCCTTTGACGCCGGCGGCAATGCCGATATTGTGCGCGAAGGCGAGAACGGCCGCCTGATACCGGCTTTTGATGTGGAGGCGCTGGCCGCCGCCGGGCTGGCCCTGCTCAACAACCCGGCTGAACTCGCCGCCCTGCAACAATGCACCCGTAATTACCACCCCCCGGCCTTTCAGCCCGATGCGATTGTGGCCGACTATATCCGCTTTTTTGTGGAGGATTAAGCGCATGCCCGGATTTGCCCGCCTGATACGCTTCGGAAGCGCCTGATTTACCATGTGTGGCATTTCGGGCCTGGTCGCCCGTCATCCTCTCACTCCGGAACAACAGTCTGCCGTCGCGCGCATGAATTCAGCCCTCGCCCATCGCGGGCCGGATGGCGAAGGCAGCCACAGCCACCCCCATGCGCTGCTCGCCATGCGGCGTTTAAGTATTATTGACCTGGCCGGCGGCTGGCAGCCGATTTATAACGAAGACCGCACTCTGGCAGTGACCTGCAATGGCGAAATCTACAATTATGTCGAACTGCGCCCCCCGTTGGAGGCGCGCGGCCATCGTTACACCACTCACAGTGATGTGGAAAACATCCTCCACCTTTATGAAGATCACGGTCTGGATTTCGTCCACCACCTGCGTGGCATGTTCGCACTGGCCCTGTGGGATGAGCCGCGCAAACGGCTGGTGCTGGGGCGCGACCGCATGGGCGAGAAACCGCTTTACCTGTATGAAACTGGGCAGCAGTTGTACTATGCCTCTGAACTCAAAGCCTTGCTTAAGTCAGGCGTGATTGCGCTCGACCTTGACCCTGAAGCCATTCATGACTACTTTCACTATCACTATATCCCCGAGCCGCAAACCGCAATAAAAGGTGTCCGCAAACTTCCGGCTGGTCACCTGCTGGTGGTGGATACAGACCCCTGGCAGGTACGCGAAATTCAATACTGGGATATGCTGGCTGCCGAGCCGCTGGAGCGCGACCCCGCTACCACCCTGTGCGCCATGCTGGATGAAGTCGCCGAATTGGTGATCCGTGCCGATGTGCCTGTGGGCGTAGCGCTAAGCAGTGGGCTGGATTCCAGCGCGGTGGCGGCTCTGGCGGCCCGTAAATACCCCGGCACGCTCCAGGCGTTCAGCGTGGGTTACCCCGGCGAACTGGAAAACGATGAACGCGCCGGGGCGCGCGAGCTTGCCACCCATCTGCGCCTTCCATTTCACGAAATAGAACTTAAGACGCCTGAGATGGTGGCAGAATTCCCGGACCTGGTCTATTCCCGTGACGACCCGATTGCGGACATCGCCGGGTATGGCTACTACATGGTGCAAAAGGCCAGCCGCGCCGCCGGTGTACCGGTTATGTTGCAGGGGCAGGGGGGCGATGAGTTGTTTTGGGGCTATGGCTGGGTCCGGCAGGCTCTTCGCGAAAGTGAGGCCCGCCGCCATGACTCGCGCCCGGGTCTGCGCAACCTGTGGGCCAGCCGTGAATTTGTACTCCCGACCGGTTTCAATCGCGCCGGCCTGGGACCGGCTGGCTATGCCCTGGGTGGGTTGGTGCCCACCTGGCAGCGTTTCCGCCGCCGCACCCATGCTCCGGCCGAACGGCTGATTTTCTACGACCTCGCCCGCGATTATGCCCACGCCCGCCAACAGGTAGCCGGGATTTACACCCGATCGTTTCACGCGGCTATTCACTCCCGGCCGAGCCGCCACTTTACGGTCAGGCAGCCCTGGCCGCATTTACCCAGCCTCTTCACCCGGCTCATCTCCCAGACCTACCTGCTTGAAAATGGCATCGCCCAGGGCGACCGGCTCGGCATGGCCTCGGCGATTGAACTGCGCCTGCCCCTGCTCGATTACCGCCTGGTGGAAACGGTCATCGGGCTGCGTAAAGTCAGCCCCGACCATCACCTCCCGCCCAAGCACTGGCTTAAAGAGGCGTTGCGCGGCCAGTTGCCAGAGTGGGTATTGGAACGCCCCAAACGTGGCTTTGAGCCGCCCGTGCGTCAGTGGCATGCGGCCCTCTTTCAGGCCTACGGCCGTAATGTGGTGGATGGCTGGCTGGTGCAACAGGGCATCCTCGCGCCGATGTCTGCAATGCGCCTGTCCATCGGCGAGTTCCCTAAAAACAACAATGTGCCGCTATGCTTCAAAGCCCTGGTTCTGGAGATGTGGGCCCGGCGCATGCAGGCCGAAATGCCATGACCCAGCCGCGCTTCACTTTCGGTATCATCACCCTCAACGGCCTGCCCTGGCTGGGCTACAACCTGCGCGCCCTCTACCCGTTTGCCCATCAGATTATCGTGGTGGAAGGCGCGGTGGGGGCCGCCCGCTCCCTGGCCCGCCCGGACGGCCACTCACAGGATGGCACCTTTGAGTTCGTCCAGCGCTTTCAGGCCGAGGAAGACCCCGAGGGCAAGGTCGTGCTGGTGCAGGCCGCCGATGACGGCTACGCCGACGGCTTCTGGCCTGAAAAAAACGAGATGAGCCAGGCCTATGCCCGCCGCAGCACCGGCGACTGGCTCTGGCAGGTGGATGGCGACGAGTTTTATATGCCGGAGGACATCCAGGCCATCGCGGCGCAATTGCAGTCCCAGCCGGAAATCGGTGTGGTGTCCTTCCCCTTCATTGAGTTCTGGGGCAGCTTCACCACCCGGCTGGATGGCGCTCTCTACCGTTATGAATTGCCGGGCGTGCCGCGTCTCTTCCGCTGGCGGCCCGGCTACACCTATGCCGACCACCGCCCGCCGACTGTGCTGGATGAACACGGCCACGACCTGGCCGCCGGCCCGCACATCGCCCATAGCGAGCTGCGCCGGCGCGGCATCACTATGTATCATTACTCCTATGTGTTACCCAAACAGGCCGAGCAAAAGGTCGGTTACTATGCCCACGCCGAATGGACCGAGGCCTTCCGCGACAACGAACGCTGGCTGCGCGAAAAATACTACGGCCTGAAAGACCCGCTGTTCATCGGCGAGAAAGGCCGCTGGCACTGGCAATGGCTGGAAGGTTATAGCGGTCTACATCCGCCCGCCATCCGCCAGTTGCAGGCCGACCTCGCCCGCGGCGCGCTGGCCGAACCCCTGCGCCCTACTGACGATATTGAGCAGCTGCTGGCATCGCCCGCCTACACCATCGGGCGCGGGTTGGCGCGTTTGGCGCTGTTCCTCACCCACCACCTCATCCGGCTGGTCAAGCCCATCACCCGCCGCTTGCGGGCCGCCGCGGCCGGGAAATAGCGTTTCGCTTTATAATTCCGGCCATGAGCAGCCAAAACGGTTACGAAACCATCGAATACAACGGCACCAAATACGCCGAAATCATCTGGGCCGATACCCGCGTGGCCCATACCACCTTCTTCTCCCCGGCTGAATCGTCTTTCCAGTTCGGTTTGCTGGCCCATCAAGCCGGCCATCAGGAACCCGCCCATTACCACCGCGAATTCGAGCGCACCATCAGTGACCTGCAGCAAATGTTTGTGGTGCAGCGCGGCGTGGTGGTGGTGGAACTCTACAGCGATGAGGGCAACCTGCTGCGTGAAGTCACCCTCAAGGCCGGGGATGCCATCGTCCTGATTCACGGCGTGCATGCCCTGCGCGTCCTGGAAGATATGCAGTGCATCAGCGTCAAGCAGGGGCCGTTTATGGGCACCGAATTCGACAAAGTCGATGTGCCCGTGAACAAGAAATAGCCTCTGCGCCTTATTGAGGATTCCCCCCATGATTCCTGTCTTTGAACCTGTCATCAGCGAAGATGAAATCGAAGAAGTCGTGGCCGCCCTGCGGCGCGGCGAAATCAGCGGCTCGTTTGGCGAGGCGCTGCCGGCCTTTGAACAGGGCTTCGCTGAATACGTCGGTTGCAAATACGGCGTGGCGGTCAACAGCGGCTCCTCGGCCCTGCAACTGGCGGTGGCGGCCGCCGGCATCGGCGCAGGCGATGAAATCCTCTTGAGCGCCAGCACCAACATCGCCACGGCCCTGGCCGCCTATCACAATGGCGCCGTCAGCGTCCCGGTCGATTCCGAGCCGGTCACCTGGAACATGGACCTCGAACTGCTCGAGGAACTCATCACGCCCCGCACCAAAGCCATCCTGCCGGTTCACCTCTACGGCCACCCGGTCGATATGGATGCGGTGATGGCAATCGCCGAAAAACACAATCTGCTGGTGATTGAAGACTGCGCCGAATCGCACGGCGCCACCGTGCGCGGCCGCATGACCGGCGCGTTCGGTCACATGGCCTGCTTCTCGTTCTACGCCAACAAAGTGATCACCACCGGCGAAGGCGGCATGATTACCACCAACGACCCGGCCCTGGCCGAGCGGCTGCGCTCGCTGCGCAACCTCGGTTTTGGCGAGCCGCGCTTTTACCACCAGACCCCGGCCTTCAACTTCCGCATGCCCGGCTTCGTGGCTGCTCTCGGGTTGGCCCAGTTCCGCAAGATTGAGCACATCATCACCGAAAAACGGCGCGTCGCCCACACCTACAATCGCCTGCTGGCCGACCTCCCCGGCATTCAGACCCCGGCCGAGCTGGACTGGGCCAAAAATGTGTACTGGATGTACGCCATCACGATTGACCCGCAGGAATTTGGCGCCACCCGCGACGAAGTCGCCGCCAAACTGTGGGAACGCGGCAAAATCCAGACCCGCACCTTCTTCTGCCCGATGAACCAGCAGCCCTTCCTGCGCGCCCAACCCGGCTATCGCGACATCCCCTGCCCGGTGGCCGACCGCCTGTGGGAAACCGGCCTGTACCTGCCCTCGACCTGGACGCTCGACGAAACCACCATTGGCCTCGTGGTGGACACCCTGCGCGAGATCCGGGCTGCCTGACCGCCATGGGCTCTTACCTCGGCCAGCACGCCGATTATTACGACCTGATTTATGCCGAAAAGGACTACGCTGGCGAAGCCGCCTTTGTGCACGCCTGCCTGCAAAAATACGCCAACGGGGAATGTAAGCGCGTGTTGGAGCTGGCCTGTGGCACCGGCAACCATTCCTTTCAGCTCGTTGAACACGGCTACGACCTGCTTGCCACCGATTACTCGGCGGATATGATTCGCGTCGCCCGCAGCAAACTGGCAAACCGCGACCTGCCCCTGCGCTTTGAGTCGGCCGATATGCGCACCCTGCCCACACCCGCCGAGCCCTATGATGCCGTCCTCTGCCTGTTCGATTCGATTGGCTATGTCCAGACCAATGCGGCCATTGCCGAAGCTCTGGAAGGCATCCACCGCAGCCTGCGGCCGGGCGGCCTGTTGGTGCTGGAGTTCTGGCACGCCCCGGCCATGCTCAAAGGCTACGACCCCCTGCGCATCCGGCGTTTTCCGGTGGCGGGCGGCGAGTTGCTGCGCATCTCGGAAACGCGCCTCGAGCCGGAAAAATCCCTGGCGCATGTCACCTACACCATCTATAACCATCAGGCCGATGGCCGTTATACCCACCTGACCGAAACCCAGACCAACCGCTATTTTCTGCAGGGCGAAATGCACCTGTGGCTGGAAAGCCACGGCTTTGCCCCGCTGGCTTATTTCAGCGGCTACAACGCCGAGGAACCCATCACCGCCGATACCTGGCACATTGTGGCCGTGGCGCGCCGGGAGCCGGACGCATGAAAGTCGGCGTCTTTCTCGGCGATTACCGCCCCACCGAAGGCGGCGCTTTCACTTTTCAGGATGAAGTCGTGGGTGCGCTGGCGCGGCTGGCCGGTGAAAGCCGCCATGAATTCACCCTGATTACCCGCGACCCGCAGGCGTTGCAGGCCGCCGCCGGCGGCCTGGACTTGCTCGCCTACCAGAAGCCCCCCATCTGGGAAGCCGTGAGCCTGCGGGTGGGGCGTGCGTTCAGCGGGTTGCGCGGCCGGCGCTGGCTGCGCACCCGTTTTGAGCACACCGCCCGCGCTGCCGGCATCCAGTTCCTGTGGTTCACCACTCCGCGCTCGCTGGAAATTGACCTGCCTTACCTGACCATTGTCTATGACCTGCAACACCGTTTGCAACCCTGGTTCCCGGAAGTGAACGAATTTGGTGCCTGGTACTCGCGCGAAAGCCCCTACAGCCGCTTCCTGCCGCGGGCTGCCGCCATCATCGCCGGTACGCAGGCCGGCCGCGATGAAATCGCCCATTTTTATGGCGTGCCGGAACGCCGCATCAAGTTGTTGCCGCACCCCACCCCCGGCTTTGCTTTGCAGGCCGCCCCGCAACCCCGCGCTGCCCTGGACAAATTCAACCTGCCGGAGCGGTACCTGTTCTATCCGGCCCAGTTCTGGGCGCACAAAAACCACGCCAATCTGCTCCTGGCATTGGCGCACCTGCACGACCAGCACGGCCTCACCCTGCCGCTGGCCCTGGTGGGGTCAGACCACGGCAATCGCGCCTACATTGAAGACCTTGCCCGCCAGCTCAACCTGCCGGTGCATTTTCTGGGGTTTGTCTCACAGAATGAACTGATTGCCCTGTACCAGCATGCCTTTGCCCTCACCTATGTCACCCTGTTTGGGCCGGAGAATCTGCCCCCGCTGGAGGCCATGGCCCTCGGCTGCCCGGTGGTCGCCTCGCGGGTGGCTGGGGCCGAAGAGCAGATGAGCGAAGCCGCCCTGCTGGTGGATGCCACCAATCCGGAAGACATCGCCGCCGCGATTCTGCGCCTGCACACCGAGCCGGAGTTGCGCGCCGCGCTC
>CAZEQN010000065.1:0-12157 GCA_964514335.1 uncultured Anaerolineaceae bacterium | reverse complement strand
TTGCCAAGCGTCTGGTTGCAGGGCTTACTGAAATCGGCAGCCGACTTGGGCTGATGGTTACAGGCGTCAGCGTGCAGCACATTCAAATCAGCGAGCGCATGCGGGCGGTCTTTGAAAACTTACAGAGCGCGCCCATGGATGGCCAGGCCGCCATTGAGCGCCTCCGCCCCTTCATCCCCCTGGTGCAGCAAGATTTGCCGGGTGTACATCGCGGCATCATCTGGGCTGCCATCGCCAATGCCCTGCGCAGCGGCGAATTGCCGGATTTGAGCACGATGGAAGGACGCAATCTCTTCGTGGAGATCTTCAAGCGAAAAGATGATGAAGATTAGTCCTAGCCGGTGAAACTGCAGCACTATTCAGTTTGTGGAGGCGCAAAATGAAGGCGAAGATGGATACAAGATTACAACGTAGCGGATTTCCCAATTTGGCTACCCCAGCCCGGGTTACATATCGTCCTGATTTTGAACAATTAATGAAAAAACTGGACCCGATTTGGGGGCGGCAAATGCTGGTAGGCTATTGCCGGGACGGGTTGCCGCTACTGCTCGACCTGGACCATCCGCAAACTACGCCGGTTCTGATTGTGAACTCTGAACTTCAATCGCCGGACAACCTGCTGAAAGGGATGATCCTTTCTGCGATGCGCCTGAATGCCGCAGTTGTGGAAGGGGTTGTTGTAATCACTAACTGCTTTGAGAAGTACGATTTCCTGCAGCAAGCCGGAATGCAGCATGTTTTGCAACTGATTGAAGACGGCGGAGTGGTCAGTCTGATGGATGCAGTATTGCAATTTATATCCCATGTGCGCGGCCACGCGCAGCGAAAAATGCTGTTGGTTCTGGATGACCTAGAAGCGCTGACGCAGGAATTGCACCCGGAAGAATTGGAGCGGTTGCTATGGATTGTTCAGCAGGGTAAGACCGCCGGGGTGATCACCATAGCCGTTTCGCGACGGGCTGCAGGAAGCCAGCAACTTGCAATTGCTTTTCCATTTGGCTGCCTCATCAATGGGCATGCCCAGGCGGTACTGACGGCTTGCCAACTGGCTCCAAATAACGCATGGCCCGAAGCGGAATATGTTTCACTGGTCTCCGGACACCTCACTTTCTTCAGAATACCTGGGTGGTAAGGTGGGAGCAGGGCAGATACGGCGGCAATGAAATACGGGTGGAGGAGGGTAGTTTTCACCTCCTTCACCTGAAAACTACCCCTCGCGCGCGCCTTGACGCAAACCCCTGATTTCCGTATAATTGGCAGAACGGAATACGAACCAAAACGCAGGCGCGTAAGGCGAAAGCTTTATGCGCTTGCTTTCGTTTGTTTCAGGATTAGCACAATTGTTCGATATTTTGACATGGAAGCGCCCCACAACACGCCCGCTGGTTCTGGTCATGTGCCGGCCGGGTGACGGGGGGACTCCCGCGCCCATGACCACATCTCATTTTGTGCCGCAGCCCGGTACGCCTCAGGAGGCCTAATCAATATGGAAGCAAAGGGTTTACGTGCTTTGCGCATCAGCCTTGCCTCGCCCGATACGATCAAGTCCTGGTCGTATGGCGAGGTCCTCAAACCAGAGACGATCAACTACCGCCGCCTGCGGCCGGAAAAAGACGGCCTGTTCTGCGAAGCCATTTTTGGCCCCACGCGCGACTGGCAGTGCTACTGCGGTAAATACAAGAACATCCGCTATAAGGGCATCATCTGCGATAAATGCGGCGTCGAAGTCACCCGCTCCTCCGTGCGCCGCGAGCGTATGGGGCACATCGCCCTGGCCGCCCCGATTGCCCACGTCTGGTACACCCGCCGCGTGCCCTCCTACCTCGGCATGCTGCTGGATATCTCGCGCCGCAACCTGGACCGCGTCCTGTATTTCGCCCAGTACGTCGTCACCCATGTGGATGACACCGCCCGCGAAAACGCCCTCGCCCGCCTCGATGAAGAAATCGGCGCCGCCGAAGTGCAGGCCGCCGAAGCCATCAACGCTCAGATCGCCGAGATTGAAGGCGGCCGCGATGCCCGCCTCGCCGAACTCGAAAGCCAGAAGAAAGACCTCGAAGCCCGCTTTGAAGATGAGTTGAGCAACAAGCTTGACCCGATTATCAAGGAAGGCCAGCGCCTGGAAGCCAAACTCAAGGACGAAACCGGCCAAACCCCCCGCAAGGACATCACTTTCAACAACGCTGAAGTGATTGTCAAGGCTGGCGAGGAAATCACCAACAAGCACCTGGCCGCGGTGCAGAAAATCGTCAAGGGCTACCTCGAAGAAATCGAAAAAGAGGTCGCCGGCGCCAAGAGCCGCGAACTGGAACACATCAAGCTCAACATCGCCAGCACCCGCGCCGAGACCGATATGGCCTTGAGTGACCTGCGCGCCCAACTGGATGAAGAAAGCGCCCTGGTACGCGCCGAGAAACTGCGCGCCCGCGATGAACTCTTAAGCCTCAAGCCGCTGACCTTCATCGGCGAGAACCGCTACCGTGAACTGCGCGCCCGCTGGGGTCAGGTCTTCAAGGCCGATATGGGCGCTGAAGCCTTCCACGATATTCTCAAGCGGCTCGACCTTGAAAAACTCAAGGAAGAACTCTGGCACGAAGTCCGCACCACCCGCAGCAAGCAGAAACGCCGCAAGGCCACCAAGCGCCTCAAGGTTGTGGATGCGTTTGTGCGCTCCGGCAACCGCCCAGAATGGATGGTGATGACCAACCTGCCGGTCATCCCGCCTGACCTGCGCCCGATGGTGCAGTTGGATGGCGGCCGTTTCGCCACCTCCGACCTCAACGACCTGTACCGCCGCGTCATCAACCGCAACAACCGCCTCAAGCGCCTGCTGGAACTGGGCGCGCCGGATGTCATCGTGCGCAACGAGAAGCGCATGTTGCAGGAAGCGGTCGACTCCCTGATTGATAACAGCCAGCGCGGCAAGGCCCTCAGCCGCCGCGGCCGGCGTGAACTGCGTTCGCTCTCTGACCTGCTCAAAGGCAAGAAGGGCCGCTTCCGCCGCAACCTGCTCGGCAAGCGCGTGGACTACTCCGGCCGTTCCGTCATCGTGGTTGGCCCGCAGCTCAAACTCTACCAGTGCGGCCTGCCCAAGAGCATGGCCCTGGAACTGTACCGCCCGTTTGTGATTGCCCGCCTCGTGCAGCAGAACTACGCCGCCAATGTGAAGGGCGCCAAACGCTTCATTGACCGCAACCGCCCGGAAGTGTGGGAAGTGCTGGAAGAGGTCATCAAGGAACGGCCGGTGCTGCTCAACCGTGCCCCGACCCTTCACCGCCTGGGTATCCAGGCTTTTGAACCGACCCTCATCGAGGGCAGCGCCATTCAGTTGCACCCGCTCGTCACCACCGCCTTCAACGCCGACTTTGACGGCGACCAGATGGCCGTGCATGTGCCGCTTTCGCAGAAAGCCGTGTGGGAAGCCCGCAACCTGATGCTGTCTTCCAAAAACCTGCTCAAACCCGCCGATGGCGAGCCGATTATCGGCCCGGCCAAGGACATGGGCCTCGGCGTGTACTACCTCACCGTGGACCCCAAGCGCGAGTACAAGGGCCACGGCCGCGTGTTTGGCGACATGCAGGAAGTTGAAATGGTTTACCAGTTGGACCAGGTGGCTCTGCACACCCAGATTAAGGTGCGCGCCAAGACCTGGTATGACGATAATGGCAACCGTCTGGAAGCTCCTGAAACGCGCCTGATCAGCACGACCGTTGGCCGCGTCATCTTCAACCTCATCCTCGATGAGCAGGTGCAGTTCACCAACCGCGTGCTGGATAAGGGCGGCGTGAAGGACCTCATCGGCGAGACCCTGCTGGCCGTGGGCGATGACCCGGCCGATATGCCGGGCGCGATGACGGCCGAAGAGAAGACCACCGCCGTCGCTGACCGCATCAAGGACATCGGCTTCAAGTACGCCACCCGCTCCGGCATCTCCATTGCCGTCTCGGATATCAGCATCCCCGGCGCCAAACGCGAGATTGTGGATGCCGCCATGGAAGAGGAAGAAGCCGTGGAGCGCGATTTCCGCCGCGGCCTGCTCACCGAGCAGGAGCAGAACGAGCGCGTCATTGAAATCTGGACCAAAGCCACTGACGATGTCGGCCAGGAAGTCAAAAAGGGCATGGACCCCATGTCCAACCTCGCCATCATGGCCAACTCCGGCGCCGGCAAGGGCGGCTTCAGCACCATCAGCCAGTTGGCCGGTATGCGCGGCATGATGGCTGACCCCTCCGGGCGCATTATCCCGCTCCCGATTCGCTCGAACTTCCGCGAGGGCCTGACCACGCTGGAATACTTCATCTCCACCCACGGCTCCCGCAAGGGTCTGGCCGACACCGCCCTGCGTACCGCCGATGCCGGTTACCTCACCCGCCGTCTGGTGGATGTGGCCCAGGACTTGATTGTGATTGAAGACGACTGCGGCGCAGAACACGGCGCCTGGCTGCGGGCTTCCGATGATGTCGCCGGCCAGACGCTCGGCAACCGCATCTTTGGCCGCTTTTTGGCGCGTGCCGTGGCTCACCCGGAAACGGGTGAAATGCTCGCCAAGCGCGGCGAACTGCTGGAGCAGAGCCACGTCCGTAAGATTATGGCCGCTGGCGTGACCGAAGTGTATGTGCGCTCCCCCCTGGCCTGCGAAAGCGACCGCGGCATCTGCGCCACCTGCTACGGCCTGGACCTCGGCCGCGGCAAGAAAGTCCAGATGGGCGCGGCCGTCGGTATCGTGGCCGCCCAGTCCATCGGCGAGCCGGGCACCCAGCTCACCCTGCGCACCTTCCACACCGGCGGTGTCGCCGCCGGGACGGACATCACCACCGGCCTGCCCCGCGTGGAAGAACTCTTTGAAGCCCGCCGCGCCCCCAAGGGTGAGGCCGTGGTTTCTGAAATTGCCGGTAAGGTGGAAGTCACCCAGTCTGACCGCTATAGCGACCTGCGCATGGTGCGCGTGCGCCACAGCGAGATGGTGGACGAAACCTTTGAAGTCAAGGATGGCTGGAAAGCCGCCGTCAAGGATGCCACCGAAGTCAAGAAGGGCGATGTCCTGCTGGTGATGAAGGACGACGAAGAAAAAACCATCGTCGCTGACCATGACGGCCGGGTGCGCCTGGAAGGCAAGAGCAAACTGGTGCTGGCCTATGAATACTCTGAAGAGGCCGAGTACGAAATCCCCTCCAACACCCGCCCGATTGTCAAGACCGGCGATACGGTGGAAGCCGGCCAGCCGCTGACCGAAGGCTCGCTTAACCCGCACCAGATTCTGCGCATCAACGGCCGCGAAGCCGCCCAGATGTACCTGCTCACCGAGGTCCAGAAGGTGTACCGCTCGCAGGGCCAGAACATCCACGACAAGCACTTTGAACTCATCATCCGCAAAATGATGAGCAAGGTCCAGATTACCAACCCCGGCGATACCGAACACCTGCCCGGTGACCTGGTCAACCGCCTGGACATCCGCCGCGAAAACGAAGCCCTGCGCGCCGAAGGCAAGCTGCCCGCCAAGTACGTGGATGAACTGCTGGGCATCACCAAGGCCTCGCTTTCGACCGAATCGTTCCTCTCGGCCTCGTCCTTCCAGCACACCATCAAGGTGCTGGCCGGGGCAGCCATCGGCGGGGCCGAAGACCCGCTCTGGGGCCTCAAGGAGAACGTCATTCTCGGCAAGCTCATCCCGGCCGGTACGGGCTACAACACCGACCTGGAGCAGAAATTTGCCGCCATCGAAGGCACGGCCGTGGCCGCCGCGCCGGCGGTCAATGGCGATGACAGCGAGCTGGAAGACATCAAGAAATTGATGCTCGGCGAGCTGGATGCCGGCCCGGACGATGACGAAGACCTCGACCATGATGCCGTGGTTGACCTGCCCGAAAGCGACGACGACATCGACTAAGAATGGGTTGAAGAACCCTTCAAGATAGCTAAACCCCGCGTTGTAGGGGCGACCTGCTGGTCGCCCCTACACTTTTAAATTTCCGCCCCTTGCCGCCGAAACTTTAAGGGGCGGGGATTGGACGGGCAGGGCGGGCATTGATACAATCTCATGTTGGGCGCGTATGCCGTTTCAGACAGCGGGCTCCAGCCCGTTGCGCCCGGGAAAATTCACCGCAGCTCCAGGTTGCGGCCCTATGGTAAAATTAGAAATAATGTTCTAACTTCGGGAGTGATTCATGGAAATCGGCCTGGTACGAAAAATTGATATCGAAGTCGAGATGCAGCAGGCCTATCTCGATTATGCCATGAGTGTGATTGTGGCGCGCGCCCTGCCGGATGCCCGCGACGGTCTCAAACCTGTTCACCGCCGCATCCTGTACGCCATGTACGACATGGGCCTGCGCCAGAACTCGGCTTACAAGAAATCTGCCCGCGTGGTGGGTGAGGTGCTGGGCAAGTACCACCCCCATGGCGACGGCGCCGTGTATGATGCCATGGCGCGTATGGCCCAGGACTTCTCCATGCGCCTGCAACTGGTGGATGGCCAGGGCAACTTCGGCAGCGTGGATGGCGACGCCCCGGCCGCCATGCGCTACACCGAAGCCCGCCTGACCAACGCCGCTCAGGACATCCTCAACGACCTGCAGAAAAACACAGTTGATTTCACGTCCAACTTTGATGACACCCTCACCGAGCCAAGCGTGCTGCCGGCTGCCATCCCCAACCTGCTGGTCAATGGCGCCACCGGTATTGCCGTCGGCATGGCCACCAACATCCCGCCCCACAATCTCGGCGAAGTGGTGGATGCCTGCGTGTATGTGCTGGAAAACTGGGCCAAAATTGACGACATCACCGTGGATGACCTGATGGCCTTTATCAAAGGCCCGGACTTCCCCACCGGCGGCCTGATTCTCGCCCCACAGAGCGCCGAAGAAGGCCTGCCGGCCGCTTATGGCACCGGCCGCGGCCGCATCACGGTGCAGGCCCGCGCCCACATGGAAGAGATGAGCCGCGGCCGCGAGCGCATCATCATCACCGAATTGCCGTATGCCACCAACAAAGCCACTCTCATCGAGCGCATTGCCACCCTCGCCCGCGAAGGCGATGTGGAAGGCATCACCGACCTGCGCGACGAGAGCGACCGTAACGGCATGCGGGTGGTGATTGAACTGAACAAGAATGCCGAGCCGGAAAAGGTACTCGCCAAGCTCTACAAGAAAACCCCCATGCAGGGCACCTTTGGCATCATCATCCTCGCCCTGGTGGAGGGTGAACCGCGCCTCTTGAGTCTCAAACAGGCCCTGCAGGTCTACCTCGAGCACCGGCTGGAAATCATCCGCCGCCGCAGCCAGCACGACCTGGACAAAGCCAAACAGCGCGCCCACATCCTCGAAGGCCTGCGGGTGGCTCTCAACAACCTTGATGAAGTCATTGACCTCATCCGCAAGGCCGCCGATGTGGATGCCGCCCGCGACAAGCTGATGAAACGCTTCAAGTTAAGCGATGTGCAGGCCCAGGCCATCCTCGATATGCCGCTGCGCCGTTTGGCCGCCCTGGAACGCAAGAAAATCGAACTCGAGTACAAGGAAGTGATGGCGACGATTAAAGAGCTGGAAGACCTGCTCAAATCGCCCAAAAAGATGCGCGCCGTGGTGGCGGATGAGCTCCAGAAAGTCAGGGCTGCCTATGGCGACCGCCGCCGCACCCAGATTGTGGAACTCACCGGCGGACGCACCAGCGGCGTGGCCCTCACCGCCCGCGACCTCACGCCAGATATTCCGACCTGGATTGCCGTAGACCGTAACGGCCTGCTGGCCCGCACCCCGGAGGGCAAAAGCCCGAATATGACCGGCTGGTCCAAGCCGCGCTGGATGGTCAGCGCCAGCACCCGCGACACGCTCTATCTGGTGGCCGAGGATGGTACCACCGCGGCGGTCAACGTCCACTCCCTGCCGGAAGCCGAAACGCCCGAAGGCGGCCAGCCCTACTGGAAAGTCTCGCCCCTGACCGAAAACCAGCCCCTGGCGGCGATGTTCACCCTGCCGCCCAAGAGCCGCCGTGCCGCTGGCTGGCACATCCTGACTGCCACCCGCCAGGGCATGCTGAAAAAGACCGTGCTGGAAGAACTGCCCGGCGCCGCCGCCCAGACTTTTGCGCTGGCGCGCGTCAACGAGGGCGACCGTCTCGGCTGGGTGGCCCTCACGGATGGCAGCAGCGAACTGCTGCTGGCAACCGCCAATGGCATGGCGATTCGTTTTTCGGAAGAAGAAGTGCGCCCGATGGGCCTGGTGGCGGCGGGCGTCTCCGGCATCAAGCTCAAGGGCGAGGATGAACTGGTGGGGGCGGTGGCGCTCAACCCGAGCCAGGAAGTCTTCCTGCTGGCCGAGAACGGCTATGCCAAACGCCTGAAAATCGACCAGTTCCCCCAGCAGGGCCGCTACGGCCAGGGGGTGCAGGCCTGGAAATTGCCGCCGGGGGTGCGGCTGGCCGGGCTGGCGCACGACAAGCCCAACCAGCAACTCATCGTCCACACCCATTCGTATGCCCCCAAGCTGCTGCGGCTGGATGATGCCCCCCTGCGCGCCCGCGCCGGGGCGGGCAAAGACCTCGTCGGCCTCAAGGATGGCGACCGCCTGATGGATTTCACCGCCCCGTGGGAACCGCCCAGCAGCCTGCTGACCAGCGCCAGCGCGGCGGCCGAGAAACCCGCCGCCGAAGCGAAGACCGCCAAACCGAAAGCGGCCGACAAAAAGCCAGCCGCCAAAAAGAAACCCGCCAAAGCCCCGGCCAAGAAGAAGGGCGACGGGAAGAAGTAGCCTATTTAGAATCTTCGAGCGATTGTGCGTCCAGCAAGTCTTGCGGACGCCCCGAGGCGCGTTTGGCCTTAATCAAGTCTGTCTTGCCGATGAAACTCACCGGGAGATCATCAAAAACGATGATTTCGCGGTGTTCCCAGGCCGCTTCAAATTCTACGCCGGGAATGCCCATCAGGATATCCACCCGTACCGGAGGGCGGCCCATCTGGTAAAAATAACCCGGTTCGGCAAAGTCTTTTTCAGTTAATCCTGCCAGCGGCGCGCCGAATTCTTTAAGACCTGCAAATACCTGCTTGGCGTTTTTAGAGTCGGTGCTGACCCATAGATCAAGGTCTTTCGTGAAACGGGGTTCGGCGTGCTGGATGACCGCATAGCCCCCCACAACCAGGTATCTAACGTTCCTGGCGTTGAAAATTCTCAACAGATCGCTGAAGTCGGAGTTGACGAACATCGCCACCCTGCACTTTCCAGGCATGGAGGATGAGTTCCCAGGTTGAATCAAATCGTTCCTGGGCCGGGCGTGACTGCCAGTACTGGATATCAAAGGAACGATCCAGGTCTTCCAGCCGCCCTCGCTTCTCCATGACTTCAAATTCTTTAGGCTTCATGGGTTAATTATAGCATCAGGTGGTCTGTATAGTTCTATCAGTCCCGCGTTTGAAATGCCGGTTAATTTCATGCGCATAGGTCTTGCCAAGCCAATCGGCGTTCTGCTTGGCCCACTCGCTCAACTTCGTCTGCCCGGCGGGCGGCGAGTCGGTCACCAGCAGGTCAGCCAGCAGGCCGTCCACCTCTTCACGCGTCAGCACCAGGTCGCCCAGGAACAGCCCCGCCAGCCGTGAGGCGGCGTAAGCCAGCATCGGCGGTGCGTGGAAGAGCAACGCCCGGCTGCCCACGGTCGTCTTGAGCATCTCGGCCAGCTGGGTGAAGGTGTAGGTCTCCGGCCCAATCGCATCCACGATGTAGGAATCGCGGCGGCTGACGCCCTCGGCCGCCAGGGCGGCCATGTCATCCACAAAAATCGGTTGCAGGCGGTAGCGGCCATTGCCGGGGATGGCAAAGGCCGGGAAGTGGCGCAGGAACCAGGTGATGTTGTTAATCAGCACATCCTCGCGGCCAAAAATCACGGTCGGCCGCAGGATGGTGTAGCCCAGCCCGCTGGCCTGAATGTCCGCTTCCAACTGGCCCTTGCCGCTGTAGTAGGGCAGGGGCGAGGCCGGGTCCGGGTTGGCGATGCTGGTATGCACGATGCGCCCCACGCCGGCGGCTCTGGCGGCCGCCAGCAGGGTGCGGGTGTTGGCCACCGCCTGGGCGTAGGTTGTGCCGCCGTGGGCGTAGCGCACCCAGTAGGTGTTCACCAGCACATCCACGCCGCGCAGGCTTTCGGTCAATTTTTCGGGCTGCTCGAAGTGGAACGGGTGGGCCGGAACGCGCCCATTGAACGGGTCGGGCCGGTCCGGGTGGCCGGTGAGGGTGCGCAACTGGTGGCCTTCGGCCAGCAGGCGCTGGGCGATGTACTTGCCGCTGTAGCTGTAGGCTCCGGTAATGGCGATGTGCATGGCAGTTCCTCCGTGGTCTATTTGCGGCCGCTTTTGGCCAGCAGGCTGGCGGCGGCGGCCAGATTTTCGAGTTTGAGCAGGGCGTTTACCAGCCCGTCGAGGGTGTTGAAGAAGCCCTGCATGGCCTGCATGCGCTGGCGGGCGGTCTCGGCGGCCGGGCTGCGCTCGTCGCCCAGCAGGGTCAGGCTCTCGCCCACGCTGGCGAGGGCGCGGTCAAACTCGCCCTGCTGGCGTTCGCGCAACAGCCCGCGCACCACTTTCCAGAAGTCGGTTTCGGGGGTGTAGAAGTCTTTGCGCTGGCCGATTTCGAGATGCTTGTGAATCAGGCCGATGCGCTCCAACTGGCGCACATAGGTGCTGACCGCGCCCTTGGTGATGCCAACCTGGGCGGCGATGTCGTCCAGCCCGAGCGGGGCGGCGGCGAGGTACACCGCGCCGTACACGCCGCCCAGCGCCTTGGGGAAGCCCCAGAAGTGGCTGATGCGGCTCATGCCTTGAATGAAGTGCTGACGGGAGTGGGTGAGTGCGTCCATTGCATTATCCGTATAGTACATATAGTAATTACTAAACAAACTATACGATATTAGACGCGAGTTGTCAAGTGACGCTATGTATCGTTGTATAACAGACATTTGGTTGCAGGCCGTACACAGATTGTAGAATTTTAGGGGTATGGAATTTAGAAGTTGTCCTACTTAATTTCAATGCCAGATTTCTTTAGGACTAATCAAGATGTACTTGCGAAATTATTTTAGAATTGTTATTCATTGTTCCACAAATACCTTGGCGTAGAAATACACAGAGCGTCACTGGTTAATAGTGCTGGCTGAGTATAAATGTCGATTACGTTTAGAGAAGTTGATTTCTCAAGGCTTATGAACTCTTCCCAATCTTGCCACAAGTTGACCTTTTCAGCCGCTTTAATTGCATCACTCTTGGTTGTCGAATCCCAAAGCCAGATTGAGGCCAAGTCTTTTACGCAGCCTTCAATTAGATCCTCTTCAATCCCTAATCCCTCACCTGAGTATTGGAAAAGTATCCCATCCTCACGATATTCTACGTAGATTTCGAATAGTCGTTGTTCAATAACCTGATCAAAGGTGCGAACATACATCTCTGTGGGGATATTTCTTTCATCTAAAACTTCAAGAATGAAAAAATCGGGAGACCTTAGTCCATAAACCGCAATAAATTCTACTGTTGAATCAACGATATAGAAGTACGCATCTAAATATGGGGATGCCACATCTGGTGGCAATTCCGTTAAGATAATTTGTGCTCGATCCCAATTTTCATATTGAGAAAATGTTACCTTATCCGTCAATCTGGAAAGCAGGGGAATGGCTTCTTCCCAAGTCGTTTTGCCTGGTGTGATTTCAAGCCAACATGGCAATATGCACTCAGTAGTTTCTGTGAGCATTTCAGAAATTTGCCCGATTTCATACCTTGTAATCGTAGGTGTGAGATTCTCTGAATCTAATGAAGAATTGGTAGCTTGAGCAAAAACAGCTTGTGTTGTTTCGTTTGAAGATATATTACTTCTGGCTTCATTAGCACTAATCCTGCTCAAGTGGAAAATAATCAAAAAAATAGCCAACGCGCAAACTAACATCACTACTGTCTTTGTAGAACTACTCATACTAGCAATTCCTTCTAAGTGGGCCAAACACAAAATCATTCATTATCTTTCAACCCCCAACCCCCAATCCAAAATCACCAATTCCCTACGCCTGCCGCGCGATCAGCCGCCGCGCCAGTTCCTCAAGGGCCGCCCCGGCCTCGGCGTCCGGCCCGGCCTCGCGCAGGGCGGTGAGGGCCGCCTCGGTCAGCCGGTCGGCTTCGCCCTGAATATAC
>CAZEQN010000064.1:1970-12278 GCA_964514335.1 uncultured Anaerolineaceae bacterium | reverse complement strand
GAAGAAGCCCTGGCTTACATTCGCGAACAATCCGGTCGCCACTTTGACCCGGTAGTTGTGAAGGCATTTCTGACTTTGTATCAGGATCAGCCTGAACGATTCATCCACCAACAAGATTAATCCGATTTGGATGGCTGATTCCCCCCTGCAATTCCGGATTCATAGCAGGCTTTGCACCCCACACTCGCCCTGCAATCCCCGCCCCGAATCTGCTCAAATAGGGTAAATTAACTCTCATTGGCCTGATTCACCACACACAAGGAGAGTAAGAGATGCAGGAGAGCTTCATCCAGAGCGTGCTGTTGCCGCTCGCCATTGTCTTCATCATGGTTGCCCTGGGCATGACCCTCACCCTGGCCGACTTCCGGCGGGTGCTGTCGCAGCCCAAACAGGTCACCATTGGCCTGCTGTGCCAGATGGTGCTGCTGCCGATTCTCGGTTTCGCAGTCGCCAGCCTGTTCGGCCTGCCACCGGTGTACGCCGTCAGCATCATCCTGCTGGCCGCCGCCCCGGGCGGCACCACCTCCAACCTGATTGTGCACGCCGCCGAAGCGGACCGGGCGCTTTCTGTCACCCTGACCGCCATTTCCAATTCGCTGGCGTGGCTCACCATGCCCTTCCTGCTTAACCTCGGCATCCGCCAGTTCGGCGGCAGCGGCGAACTCTCTGACTTCCCGGTCGGCGACCTGATGGTGCAGGTAGCGGCGCTGACGATTGTGCCGGTACTGCTGGGCATGGGCATCCGTAAATGGAAGCCGGACTTTGCCGAGAACAGCAAACGCATCACCCGCATACTGGCGGCGGCATTCCTGTTCCTCATTATCATCGCCCTCGTGGTGCAGAACTGGGAAACGATTGTCACCGATGGGCCGCGCTTCGCCCCGGCCTTCATCGTGCTCAATCTGGCCGCCCTGGCGATGGGCTATTTTGTGCCGCGCGCTCTGGGCATTAATGAGGTACAGTCCAGCACCATCAGCATTGAGGCCGGCATGCAGAACGGCACGATTGCCATCACCATCGCCATCGCCGTCCTCGGCAATACCGAGATGTCGGTTATCCCCGGCCTGTACTCCATCTGGATGTTCATCACCGGCTTCGGGCTGGCGGCCTGGCTGGCGCGCCGCAACGCCGCAAACCAAACAGCCACTGCCTGACCCAACCGCCCAGCATTCCAACAGCCGCCTGGTTTCAGGCGGCTGTTTTTTTCAGGGTTTACCAGCCCCGCGCCGCGTTCGGCAATCGCGTGAACTCCCCGCCTATCCAAAATGAAACCTAACTATTATCCGGTTTGCTTGACCGCACCGCAATAAGCGATTACAAACAAGGGCGGATTTAACCATGCAGACCTCAACCCTCACCCCCCTCCAAAAACACAACTTCCACCACCTGTATTGGGATGTCTTCTACTGGGGCATCCTGGCTGGCAGCACGCTGGCCTTTCTGCCGGTATTCCTCGCCCGTCTGGAAGCCACCACTTTTGAGGTTGGCCTGCTGACGGCCGGGCCGGCGGTGGTCAGCATCCTGCTGGCCACCCTCGCCGGGCGGTTCATGCGCGGTCATGACATGGTGCGCCTGACCTGGATTACCTCCATCATCCACCGCCTCGGCTACCTGCTGCTCATCCCGCTGCCGTGGTTGCTGGGCCAGAGCGGGCAGGTGTGGGCCGCCCTCGGCCTGACCCTGATTTTCTCGCTGCCCGGCACCGTGATTTCGATTTCCTTCAACGCCATGTTCGCCGATCTGGTTGCCGCCGAGTGGCGGCCACATGTGGTTGGGCGGCGCAATGCGCTCTTGAGTTTGAGCATGACCCTCGGTACGCTGGGCTGCGGCTGGCTGCTGGATAGCCTGCCCTTCGCCGTCAACTACCAGGTGGTCTTTGCCATCGGCGCGGTGGGCGCGGCGTTGAGTACCTACCACCTGCTGCGTTTGCGCCCGGCCGATGAAGTGCCACTGCGGCTGGGCACGCCGTTGCGCGATTTCGCCCGCCAGGGCTGGCTGATGGTGGGGGATGCCGTGCGCTCACCCACCGGCCTGCGCTACCTGTTGCGCCAGAGTGGCCGCACCCTCATCCGGTTTGACCTGCTCAAAACCCCGTTTGGGCCGTTCATGCTGGCCTACCTGATTTTCTATACCTTCCAGTACATCTCGGTGCCGATTTTTCCGCTATTCTTTGTGGAAACCCTCCACCTGACGGATGGCATCATCAGTCTGGGCTATGCGGTCTTTCACCTGGCGATGATGGCGAGTTCCATGGCGCTGGGCTGGGTCAACGCCCGCGTCAACAGCCACCGCGTCCTGACTGTCAGCGTGGTGCTGTATTGTGTGTATCCGCTGTTCATGGGGTTTGCCACCAGCACATTCATGGTCATTCTGGCTTCGCTGCTGGGCGGGCTGGTGTGGGGCATCGCCAACGGCCAGATGGTCAGCGCCCTGATGGACCGCGTGCCGGAGGATGACCGCCCGGCCCACATGGCCCTGCACCACCTCGTATTGAATGTTGGCATTCTGGGCGGGTCGTTTATTGGGCCGTTTGTGGGGCAGTTTTTCGGCCTGCGGGGCGCGGTGCTGACCGGGGCGGCGCTGCGCGTGGTGGCCGGATTGGTGCTGGGCGTACTGACGCGGCCACACAAAGCCGCTGACCCATCCCCCTCGGTTTAGCCGAGGCGCGCCGCCAGCAGCGGCACGAACATCTCCTCCGGGTGCAGGCCGCCATGCCGCCCCACCAGCCAGTCTTCACGCGCATGCCACCAGAGAAACGCATCTCCACGCGGCAGCAACACCAAATCACCAATGCGGGTGAGGATGTCTTCATGAAAGGGCGGCGGGCCAAAGAGCCCGGCATGCAGGGCGTTGACCGATTCCAGGACGATGAACTGATTGGGCCAGGTTTTTTCGATGTATTCGCGCACGGCTTCCAACTGCCCGGGCCGCACATACAAAAACGGCAGGCGGTTCTCGCCCGCCCACAGCAACACCCGCCGCGCCAGGGCGGGGTGATTGCGCAGCATGTAGTGCGGGTCGCCGGTGCGGGTGAGCAGGCCGCCGTGGTCGGCGGTGAGGATGAAGAGCGTGTCCTTGCGGGCGGCCGGGCTTAAGTCATTGAACAGGTAGCGTTCCAATGCCTGGCTGAAGTGGGCGAATTCGGCGCGCGGCGGGGCGGCATCCGGCCCGTGAACATGTGAGAGGGTGTCCACCTCGCTCCAATAGGCCCAGATGTACATTGGCGCGCCGGGCTCGCCTTCCAGCCGCTGGCGCAGGGCGAGGCTGAACTCCGCCGGGGTGTAAAAAGACTGCCGTTCAGCGGCCGGGAACAACATCCGCGACAGGCTGGAATAGGCGATGCTGTGATGGTGGTAAGTGTACGTGGGGATTCCCTGCGCCGCCAGATGAGCATCCAGCGTGGGCAGCGGCAGAAACCCGGCCGGGTCAAAACCGGCTTCAGTGGTCAGGTCACCGTGCTGGCCGCGAAAGGCAATCGGATGATAGCTAATCATGTTCGCCACCAGGTTATAGTCGCGCAGCCACATCTCGTAGCCGGTGATGCCGTGGGCAGCCGGGGTGGCGCCGCTCCACAGGGCGGTGAGGGCCGCGGCGGTGGTGCTGGGGGCGATGGAGGTCAGCGGGGCCAGCAGGCCTTCGGCCATCAATCGCTGCCACAGGGGGCTGTCTGGCAGCCACTCCTGAAAACGATGCAGGGCGAGCGAATCCATCAGCAGCACCACCACTCGCCGGGCGCCAGCCGCCAGGTCGGCCAGGCCGGGCGTGGTCAGCGGCGCGCTGCCAAAGGATGGCGCGCCCAGGGCGGCGGCCACCGAACCGGGCAGGTTGACAATCGAGCCACCGGCATAAGCCGGGGCTTGTAAATCATCCGGCAGCGGCAGGCGCGTCTGGCGCAGGCCGGGCAGTAAGTCAGAGGAAAGGTCGGGCATGGGTAGGTTCTCGTGTATGGAAGATTGGCAGTGTTACAACACCAGCCCGAGGGCCAGCAGCAGGCTGTAGCGCAGCGCCAGAGTGGCGGTCTGGCCCAGCACGGCGTTCAGCGGCGGCCCGGCGAGACCGCCGCGCAGGGTGCGCAGTAGTTTGAGCCCACCGGGCAGGGCCAGCCAGGCCAGCAGCACCCAGCGGCTGCCCCAGCCCAGGCCGGCAATCGCCAGCGGCGCAAGAAACGCCAGCGCCAGCATCAGGGCAAATTCCGTTTCGGCCGCGGCGCGGCCAAAGCGCACCGCAATGTTCGTGCGGCCACCCGCCCGGTCGGTCTCGACATCCCGGATGTTGTTGACCACCAGGATATTGACAATCAGCCCGCCAACTGCCGCGCCCGCCAGCCAGGCCGCCGGGGGCAGGTCCCCGCCGGCCACATAAGCCGTGCCGCCCACCGCCACCAGCCCGAAAAAGATAAACACAAATATATCGCCCAGCCCGTTATAGGCCAGCGGGTACGGCCCGGCGGTATAGGCAATCCCCGCCAGAATCGAAAGCAGGCCGATAACCAGCAGCGGCCAGCCGCCCACAAAAATCAGGTACACGCCCGCCAGCGCTGCCAGCCCAAAGGCCAGCCCCGCCCCGGCCCAGACCTGACGCGGCGTGAGCAGACCGGCCTGGGTGACACGGGTCGGCCCCAGCCGCTGTTCATTGTCCGTGCCGCGCTTGAAATC
This sequence comes from uncultured Anaerolineaceae bacterium, assembly GCA_964514335.1. GTDB lineage: Bacteria > Chloroflexota > Anaerolineae > Anaerolineales > UBA11579 > SCUK01. The sequence continues at coordinate 7,623 of CAZEQN010000064.1, read as the reverse complement.
AGCCACGTCATTGACGAAGTTGGTGCCAATTTGTATCAGCAACGCCCCCAGCAGGGCCGCCAGTACCGCCAGCGGCCGGAAACTGCCCCCCGCAAATGCCAGCGCCGCCCCCACCAGCACCGGGGCCAGGGCAGCGGGCAGGGTGCGCGGCCGGATGGCCAGCCACCAGCGCTGCCCCATACCCGGCGGCGAGATGATTTCAGTCATTAAACACTCCCATTCGTGAAGATGTCAGAGATTATAACGGCTGGCCGCGCCGGCCGCGGCCCTGCATTTCAGCGGCCTCCCAGCCAGCCGCGAACTGCAAACCCTGCCGGAACTGAATCTTTCGCCAGATGAATGCCAGATTAATACAGCCTGCGCCAGCGCGGATTTCTTTAAGTCACCGCCCCCATTGCTGGTACTACACCCCCTACTGCGGGCATCGCCCCCCATATATAGCCTGTGGATAACTTTCACCCCCTACGGCTGGCGAGCCGCGCCAGGGGCTGGCGGGCCCCTGGCGCGCGGGCTACGCGCGGCCAAAATTTTAACATTCGCCAATCTTAAAAGATTTGATTCTTTTAGGCTGGCGTAGGCTGGGCGTATTGCTGATTCAAAATCCGTCTGCTACAATCTGGTTCCCAAGACACACCCCGAGCTATGCACGGCCCCACCGGTAACTCCACGGGGCCGCCCGCCGGAAACCTCACAATTCAGCATCCACAGCCCCTTTTCCCAACGCGTGAGGCGCGCGTCCGGCCTGTTTGATGTTGCAATTTACCGGCGCAGAGCAGGACGTTTTGAGGAGGAGCGCAGGATATGGACCCCAAGCAAGCATGGCAGGCAGTGCTGGGTCAGCTCCAAATGGAGATGGCCAAAGCGACGTACGACACCTGGGTACGCGAAACCCATTTTATCGCCTTCGAAGATGGGATCTACCAGGTGGGCGTGCAGAACGCCTACGCTCGTGACTGGCTGGAAAGCCGCCTCACCAGCACCGTCACCCGTCACCTGACCGGCATCCTGAACCGCAGCGTGGAAGTGCAGTTCAAAGTCTGGCACGAAGCCCCCGCCGTACCGGCCGCCAGCGGTGAACCGGTGACCGAGCCCGTGACCGAAACCGAGGATGACGGCCTGCCGGTCACCATCACCAGCAACACCCTCAACCCGCGTTATACCTTCGTCAATTTCGTGGTCGGCGCCAGCAACCGGTTGGCGCATGCCGCTTCGCAGGCCGTCGCAGAAAACCCGGCGCGGGCCTACAACCCGCTCTTCCTGTATGGCGGCGTGGGGCTGGGCAAGACTCACCTGCTGCACGCCATCGGCAATGCCGCCACCCAGCAGGGCCTGCAGGTGCTGTACGTCTCCTCCGAAGAATTCACCAACGACCTCATCAACGCCATCCGCAGCCACAAGACCCAGGCCTTCCGCGAAAAGTACCGCCGCATTGATGTGCTGCTGATTGACGACATTCAATTTATTGCCGGCAAGGAATCGACCCAGGAAGAATTCTTCCACACCTTCAACACCCTGCACGGCCAGAACAAACAGATTGTAATTTCCTCTGACCGGCCGCCCAAGGCGATGAACACGCTGGAAGAACGCCTGCGCTCGCGCTTTGAATGGGGCCTGACGGCCGATATCCAGCCGCCGGACTTTGAAACCCGCCTCGCCATCCTGCGGGCCAAAGCCGAGCGCAGCGGCCGCCCGGTGCCAGCCGAGATTCTCGAAACCATCGCCCAGCGCATGCAGTCCAACATCCGCGAGTTGGAAGGCGGCCTCAACCGCATTCTGGCTTACGCCGACCTGCGCGGCATGCCGCTCTCCACCCAGCTGGTCGAAACCGCCCTGGCCGACATGCTGCCCCAACGCCGTGAACTCGACCCCGAGCGGGTGGTGGAAGCCGTGGCCCAGGTCTTTGGGGTGAGCGTGGGCGAACTGCGCGAGCGCAACCGGGCGCGCCAGGTGGCCCTGCCGCGCCAGGTCGCCATGTACCTGCTGCGCGAAGAAGCCCAGATCAGCCTGCCCCAGATTGGCGAAGTCCTGGGCGGCCGCGACCACACCACCGTGATGTATGGCTGCGACAAGGTGGCCGACATGCTGGAACAGGACGACCGTTTCCGCCGCCAGGTGGTGGATGCCCGTGACCTGATTTACGGCAAGGCCGGCGTGCAGGCCCAGCCCTCCTGGTAAATCTCTCTACTTGCACCCTAACGCCCCCTCAAGCTTGCAGGGGGCGTTTTCTTTTTATCCGCCGGGGTGTACAATCAACCCATGAAGTTTCGCCTTGCCGGGCTTTTAGTAATTTTTTCATTCGGGCTGGCCGCCTGTGGCGCCCTCGCCTACCCCGCCAGCGCCCCCTATGAGGACGCGCAGGCCACCGAGGTCGCGTATACGCCGGCCTACGAACCCAGCCCGCTGCCGGAGCAGCCGGCCAGCCCCACCCCCGCGCCTGCCCGCCCCAGCGCCACCGCCCTGCCGCCCACGCCCCAACCGGCGGCCACCCAAACTCTGGCCTTCTTCATATTGCCTTCGCCTACGGCTTCGGGGCCATTTCCCATCATCACGATTGCACCCATCATCATTCCGCCCGTGCAGGCCAGCGTTACCGCCCTGCCCAACACCGGCGGCGGCGAAGAACCCACGCCGCCCATCTTTATCCCGGTAACCGGCGAAGAAACGCCGGAGCCGGTTGCCACGCCGGATGTGGTTACGCAGGTTGAGAACCAGCTCAAGGACATCAATGACCAGCTGACCAGCGGCCGCCTCGCCTATGACCCGCCCGAACAACTGGCGGTCGGTGAAACCACCATCCTGCGGGTTGGGCTGGTGCCCCTGCTGGGTCAGAGCGAACCCAGCGTGGATGCCACCCTGGCGGTTGACCTGAACACCGAAGTGGAAGACCTCGAAACTGCCACGATTGCCACCTCGCTGGTGATGGAAGCCAGCCTTTCCGGCGACCCGGGGGCGTTCGCCATCCGCCAGTTGCACCAGAACCCGCGCCAGATTATCGCCGCCGACGAATCCACCCAATGGGCCTGGGAAGTCACCGCCCTGCGCCCCGGCACGCACAACCTGACCCTGACCATCTCGGTCGTGCTGGATGTAGGCGGCGTGAGCGAAACCCGCAGCAAAACCTACTCCAATGATATTGAGGTGCGCGTCAACCCGGCCATCACCGGCGGTTACCTGCTGGGGCTGTACTGGCTGCCGCTGCTGGCGCTGGCAGCCATTGGCACGGGGCTGACCATTCGCCAGTTACGCTTCCGCGCCACCAAGCGCAGTTTGCTGGCAGCGCTCGCCGCCGCCCCGCCGGAAGAAGGCCAGCGTTATATCTTCGTGTCCTACTCCCACCGTGACGAGCGCTTTGTCATCCCGCTGGCGCGCGACCTGATGGGGCGCGGCATCCGCATCTGGCTGGACCAGCGCGAAATCATCGCTGGCGAAGACTGGATGCAGCAACTGGAAGAAGGCCTGAAGGATACCGATGCCCTGCTGGTGGTGCTTAGCCCGCGCTCTGTGGCTTCAAAGTATGTGATGCAGGAAGTAGCGGCAGCCCAGGCTGCCAAAAAACCGGTCTTCCCCATCATGTACAAGACCTGCGACCTGCCGCCCAATTTAAGCCCGATTCATTTTGTGGATTTCCGCAGCGATGTGCCCAGCGCTCTGGATACGCTGGTGGGCAATCTGACTCAGGCCGGTTACCGCCAACCCTGACAAGCCCGGTTACAATTGGCGGGTATGGGTCGCCGCATTCTTTTCTTCCTCATAAAATTTCTCTTTCAGGTCCTCACCCGTTTTGAAATCCACGGCCAGCACAACCTGCCTGCCACTGGCGGCGCGCTGGTGGTCATCAACCACCTCGGGCGGCTGGATGCCGGCATTCTGTTTGTCAGCATGCCGCGCCATGACACCACCGGCTGGGTGGCCGAGAAGTACCAGCGCTCGGCCATCATGCGCCTGATTGTGTGGCTGCTGGATGGCATCTGGATTAACCGCTTCGAAACCGACCGCAAAGCCCTCAAAACCGGCGTGGACTGGCTGAAAAACGGCGGCATTCTGGGCATCGCCCCGGAGGGCACCCGCACCGCCACCGGCGCGCTGATGGAAGGCAAACCCGGGGCGGCCTATGTGGCCGATATGGCCGGCGTACCCGTCATCCCTGCGGGCATCGTCACCCCGCCAGATGTGGTGCGCAAGGCGTTGACCTTCCGGCGGCCGCCCGTTTCCATCACCTACGGCGAGCCGTTCCAACTGCCGCCGCTGGAGCGCAGCCGCCGCGAGGCGATGCTGGCCGAGCACACCCTTGAAATTATGTGCCGGATTGCAGCCCTGTTGCCGCCGGAACTGCGCGGGGTGTACGCCGACCACCCGCGCCTGCAGGCATTGCAGACCGAAAACCAACCCTAAACAGGGCAGGAAATAGATTAAAAGCCTGTATAATTGAGCAATTGTAAGGTTTTTGCAAGGCTGAGGAGAAGCCGGGTATGACCGCTGATACCAATACCATCCGCCACCTGCAGCAGGAGAACATCCGCCTGCGGGCCGATAACAACTCCCTCAAGGATTATGTCACGCGCCTGCAGAATGCCATCCGCGCCCTCACCGCCTTGCAACACCAGCTCGACCACATCCGCCCCGACACCAATGTCTTTGAACTGATTCAGAACATCCTCAAAGCCGCGCTGGCGGCGGTCGATTCAGAAGATGGCTCGCTGGCTCTGCTGGATGAAGAGAGCAAGCAACTGGTGTTTGTGGAAGTCATCGGCACCTCGCGCGATAAACTGCTCAATTTCCGCATGCCCGCCAACCAGGGCATTGCCGGCTGGACGGTGATGAACCGCAAGCCGCGCATGGTGGAAGACAGCCGCAAGGAACAGGCCTTCTCACCCCAGGTGGATAAAATGACCGGCCTGCAAACCAACTCACTCATCTGCGTTCCCTTGCTGGATGGCCAGCGCCCGCTCGGCACGCTGGAAGTGGTCAATACCCGCAGCGGCCGGCCGTTTAACCAGTCTGACCTGGAACTGATGATGCTGGTCAGCAAACTGGCTTCGCTGGCGATTCTCGGCGCTGAAAAAGCGCAGGGCTAACAGCCCGGCAATGCCGCTCACCCGCGCCCTGGCGCAAAAAATTTCAAACTATAACAATCCGAATTCGCCCGGCTCACGCTGGCGCGCCCGCCGGGTCGCGCCGCTGCTGGAGTTGATTCGGGCCGCACATGCCAAACACGGCACCGTCCGGCTGGCGGATGTTGGCGGCACACCCGGCTACTGGAAGATCCTCCCGCCCGGCTTTCTGGCGCAACACAATGTGCATGTCACGCTTATCAACCTGCCGGGCAACGAACCGACGACTATGCCAGACTCGTTTGACTTTGTGGCCGCGGATGCCTGCGACCTCTCGCATTTCACGGAGCACGCCTTCCACATTGCCCATTCGAATTCGGTACTGGAGCATGTGGGCGATTGGGGGCGCATGCAGCAGTTCGCCAGCGAAGTCCGGCGGGTGGCGCCAGCTTACTTCGTCCAGACGCCCAACTACTGGTTTCCAGTCGAACCGCACGCCATGACGCCCTTCTTCCACTGGCTGCCCCGGCCGGCGCGGGTGTGGCTGGTGCAACGCGCCGCCCTCGGCCACTGGCGCAAAGCGGGGGATGCGGCCGAGGCGC
>CAZEQN010000064.1:0-1960 GCA_964514335.1 uncultured Anaerolineaceae bacterium | reverse complement strand
CGCATCGCCTCGCTCGCCATGATGCGCCGAATCGGGATGCGGCCGAGGCGCAGCAGATTGTTGACAGCGCCCGCCTGCTGAAGCGCGCCCAATTGGCAGTCCTCTTTCCGGATGCCACACTGCTGACCGAACGGCTGCTGGGGCTGGCAAAGTCCTACATCGCGTTGCGCCGCGCCCCTTGACAACCTGCGTTCTTTTTCACATAATAGAGCCCAATACATCCATCGGCCATGACCGAGGAAAGTAAGCGGGCAGAAACTGCCAGAGAAGCCGGGGCACAGGCTGCAACCCCGGCCCAGCCGACCCCCGCCGAAGTTCCCTCGTGAGCCGCTCTTGTGAACGGGCCAGCCCCTGGTAGCGAGAGCCGTGACCCGCCCGTTAGCGCGGGGGCCAATCGCCGGAGTGTTTCGGCCGCTGGCGCAGAGTGAACGGCACAGCCGTTAATGTGGGTGGTACCGCGGGAATTCCCTCCCGTCCCAGAGTGGACGGGAGTTTTTGTTTAACCTGCATCCAAACCTGCTGGAGGAAGTATGGACACATTAAAGCAACTCGACCAGATAGAGAAAGACGGGCTGGCCGCCCTGGCCGCTGCCAGCGATGAGGACGGGCTGGCCGCCTGGCGCACCGCCCACCTCGGCCGCAAGTCTGGCCTGATGGCCGCCTTTGATGGCATGAAAGACCTGACCAAAGAAGAACGCCCGCTGGTGGGCCGGCGCGCCAATGAGGTTAAGCATGCGCTGGAAGGCGCGCTGGAGAAAAAGCAAAGCGCCCTGCGGATGGCGGCGCTGGAAGCCTCGCTCTCCGGCGAACATCTGGATGTCAGCCTGCCCGGCCGCGCCCAGCCGCTGGGGCGGTTGCACCCGGTCAACCAGACCTTGCGGCGCATCTATGCTATTTTTGCCGAGATGGGTTTTCAAGTCTACCGTTCGCGGGAAGTGGAAAGCGATGATTACAACTTCACCTTCCTGAACATCCCCGCCCACCACCCGGCGCGCGACATGTGGGACACCTTCCACACCGACCGCGAGGGCGTCATCCTGCGCACGCACACCTCGCCGGGCCAGATTCACGCCATGCGCGAGTACTGCCCGGAGACGATTCGGGTCATCTTGCCCGGTATGGTCTACCGCTACGAGCAGGTCACCACCCGCTCCGAGATGCAGTTCAACCAGGTCGAGGGGCTGGCGGTGGGGCCAAACATCACGTTCGGCGACCTCAAAGGCACGCTCACGGACTTCGCCCGCCGCCTGTTCAACCCGCAGGTGCGCACCCGCTTCCGGGCCTCACATTTCCCGTTCACCGAGCCAAGCGCCGAAATGGATGTGGAATGCTTTGTGTGTATGGGCGACGGTTGCTCGGTGTGCAAGGGCACCGGCTGGCTGGAAATCCTCGGCTCCGGCATGGTGCACCCCACGGTATTGCGCGCCGGCGGCTACGACCCGGAGCAGGTCTCCGGTTTCGCCTTCGGCATGGGGCCGGAGCGCATCACGATGCTGCTGCACCGCATCACCGATATCCGCCACTTCTGGCGCAATGATGTGCGCTTCCTCGAGCAATTCTAGGAGAACAAGATGAGAGCCCCCCTATCCTGGATTAAAGACTACGTAGACCTCGATGGCATCTCGATTGAGGAACTGGCTCACCGCCTGACGATGGCCGGCCTGGAAATCGAAGAAATCACCTTCGTGGGCCTGCCGCTGCCGCCCGGCGACAAACACGACTTCAAAGTTGAAGGCATCGAATGGGCGCGCGACAAGATCGTGGTGGCCGAGATTCGCGAGGTCGGCCCGCACCCCAACGCCGACCGGCTGACCCTGTGCCGCCTGCATGATGGCGAAGCAGAGCACACCGTGCTGACCGGCGCGCCCAACCTCTTCCCCTATAAGGGGCAGGGGCCGCTCGACCCGCCGCTTAAGGTCGCCTATGCCCGCGAAGGCACCACCCTGTACGACGGCCACGC
>CAZEQN010000063.1:1023-12295 GCA_964514335.1 uncultured Anaerolineaceae bacterium | reverse complement strand
GGCGTATATGCTTAAGGGGTTGGGGGCATCCTCTTCGGTGTAATCGCCGCGCTCGCCATCAAAAACGGCGTCCGTGCTGATGTGGATGAAGCGCGCCCCGTGGGCGGCAGCCTCGGCGGCCAGCGCGCCGGGCAGGTCGGCATTCATGGACTGGGCGCGGGCCGGGTCTTTCTCACAGGCATCCAGGTCGGCCAGGGCGGCGCAATGCACCACCCACTCCGGCCGGGCCTGTTGCCAGATGGCGGCGCGGGCGGCGGCAACCAACAAGTCGGCAGGGAGAAACTCGACCCCGGGCCAGACCACGCGGCGGCGACCGGTGATAGCGGTAACGGCATGCCCGGCGCGGGCGGCTTCGACCGCCAGATTGAGGCCCAGCAGGCCGGAAGCGCCGGTGATTAACAGTTTTGCCATAGGGGGAGGCTACTCAACCAGCCCGGATTCAAACGGCGCTACCAGTTGCTTGATTTGTTCAACGGTCAGCCATTCGGTATTGGTGTTGCTGGCATAGCGGAAGTCATCCGGCAGGGGCTGGCCTTCTTTGGCCCACTCGCGGCTGAACCAGTAGGCCTCGGCCGGTTGGACGACGAACATGTGCGGCAGTTCGACCGTGGTGCGGGCTTCATCTTCAGAAATCAGGACTTCGTGCAGTTTCTCGCCGGGGCGGATGCCGACAAACTCAATCTCGGCCTGGGGGGCCATGGCGCGCGCCAAATCCACGATGGTGGTGCTGGGGATTTTAGGGACGAAAACCTCGCCGCCGCGCATCTGCTCGATGCAGGTAATCACGAACTGCACGCCCTGCTCCAGCGAGAGCCAGAAGCGGGTCATGCGCTCATCGGTGACGGTGACTTTGCCGCTGGCGCGCTGCTGGAGGAAGACCGGCACCACGCTGCCGCGACTGCCGACCACATTGCCATAGCGCACGCAGGCCAGGCGGGTTTCCAGCGCCCCGGCGTAGGTGTTGCTCTGCACGGTGAGTTTTTCAGCCGCCAGTTTGGTGGCGCCATACAGGTTGACCGGGTTAACGGCTTTATCGGTGCTTAAGGTCAGCACTTTCTTGACGCCCGCATCCAGGGCGGCTTCCACGACATTGCTGGTACCCATGATGTTGGTCTTGATGGCTTCCATCGGGTTGTATTCGCAAGCCGGAACTTGCTTGAGGGCGGCGGCATGCACCACCACATCCACCCCATGCATGGCGCGGCGCAGGCGTTCGCGGTCACGCACATCGCCAATGAAATAGCGCAGGTTGGGCTGGTTGAAGCCGGCGGCCAGCATTTCATGCTGTTTGAGTTCGTCGCGGCTGAAGACAATCACGCGGGCGGGCTGCTGGTCGCGCAGCAGGGTCTGGATAAATTTCTTGCCGAACGAGCCGGTGCCGCCGGTTACCAGTACAGATTTTTCTTTCCAGTTCATGTTCACTCCAGTTCCGGTTGGCCGGCGGTCGCGCCCGGCTTTTGAATTAGAATAATTGCACTCTGTCCCTGAAAGGCCTGCCGTTTATGTTGCTTCGCAAGCGTTCCAATATCTTGTTCCTGCTTCTGGTCGCCGCATTTCTGGCTTATGGCGGCTATTATATTTTCAAAACCAGTTTCATTGTGGAAGGCACACGCTACTTCATCCTCAATGACGATGCCATGATTTCGATGCGCTACGCCCGCAACCTGGCCGAGGGCCACGGGCTGGTGTGGAACCCGGGCGAGCGGGTGGAGGGTATCACCAACCCGTTATGGGCAGGCTACATGGCGCTCTGGCATCTGACGCCGCTGCCGCCCAACCTGACCAGCCTGCCGATTCAGATGACCGGCCTGCTACTGCTGACCGCCAACCTGTTTGTGGTGCGGGGGCTGGCCCAACGGTTGTTCCGGGCGGAAAGCATCGGCCTGCTGGCGGCCCTGCTGACCGCCTTCTACTACCCGCTCAATAACTGGGCGCTGCTGGGCATGGAGGTGGGGGCGCTGACGCTGCTGGTTTCGCTGGCGGTCTATCGCAGCGTGGTCGCCCAGCAAAGCGGGCGGTTTTCGGCCACGCCCTACTGGCTGCTGGGGGTGGCCACGCTGGTACGGATTGACGCCGCCGTGCCGTTCCTTGTGATTCTGGGTGTTAATGTGCTGCTGGATGCCGCCCAGCGCCGCCGCCACCTGCTCACGGGTGGGTTGATTCTGCTGGGCTTCCTCGGCGGCCAGACCGTGTTGCGCTACGCCTACTACGGCGAGTGGCTGCCGAACACCTATTACCTCAAAGTCGAGGGCGTGTCGCTGGTCAGCCGCATCAAAAACGGGCTGGCGCCGCTGCTGCGCTTTGTGTGGAACATGGAGCCGGTCCTTTTCCTCTTGCCATTCCTGTTGCCACTTTTCCGCCGTCACTACGCCTCCTGGCTCATCGTGCTGGTGATTGCCGCGCAACTGGTTTACAGCGTGTATGTCGGCGGGGATGCCTGGGAGCACCGCGGCGGGGCCAACCGCTATATTTCCATCGCCATGCCGCTGTTCTTTCTGGCCTATGTGGCCGTGGTGCGCCACATCTGGCAAGCGGCCCTGGCAACCGTCTCCGGTCTGCGCTGGCCGGCTGTGCTGCGGCTGGTTTCACAGGCCGGGCTGCTGGCGCTGGTGGGCTTGAGCCTGCTGCGCTTCAACGCCCTGCTGGGCACGCATTCACTCAATAAGCTGGTGTTGCGCGGCCTGCCGACCTTTGTGGATGGCAATGTGGAGTACGTGCGGATTGCCAATGCGCTGAACCGCTTTGCCGAGCCGGACGCCCGAATTGCGGTGGTGACGGCCGGGGTCATCCCCTACCTGACCGACCTGTATTCAATTGACCTGCTGGGCAAGAGCGACCCGGTCATCGCCCATCTGCCCAGCCACACCGGGGCGGGCTTTGAGGGCTTCAGCCAGTTCCGCCCCGGCCATTCCAAGTGGGATTACCAGTATTCGATTGTGGAACTGCAACCGGACATCGTGGTGCAGTTATGGGCGGATGCGGACAGTATCCGGCCATACATTCGCGAGCATTACACGCTGGTCGAGTCGAATGGCTTTACCTTTTCAGCCCTGACCGGCTCACCGAACATTGATTGGGCGGCGGTGACCATTCTGGACTGGGCCGACTATTAGACCCGGGTTCACTTCTTAATCACCAGCAACGGGTATTGCCCGATGCGCCCCAGCAAAGCGGGCAGGCGTTCTTCCAGCCAGTACAGGCCTTTGAGCAGGGCGCGCCCGCCAAGGTGGGCGTGAATGTACAGGCGTAATACCGCCACACTCACGCTGCGCCACACCCGAATTTCAACATCCATATGGGGGCGTAACTTTCGCAAGAGCCACCCGGCATTGTATTTTTCAATATGCGTGCCGGTATTCTCGGCCAGGCGGCGCGGCAGGTCCTCGCCCTGCTGCTGGCGCTTGCGCGCCCGCAGCCACTTGCGCACCCGGATGGGGGCTTCCAGAATGCGCCCCAGCAGGGGCTGGCCCCAGCCATTGACCACCACGCCGCGCCCGCCCGCCGCCAGGACGCGATGCAGGCCAAGATAGGCGGGCACATGGTCCTGGGGCGGCAGGTGATGGATGGTGTGCAGCGTAACCAGCCCATCAAAGGCTTCGGCCTTGAAGGGCAGGTGGGCGATATCCGCCACCACAAACAGGCCGTGGTCACCTATGCGGGCACGGGCTTCCTTGAGAGCGGTGATGGAAATATCGGCACACACGCGTTTCTGGTAGCCTTTGGAATATTCCAGATATTCGGGGTACTGGATTGGGCCGCAGCCGGCATCCAGCAGGTACTGGCCACGGGCGGGCAGGTGGCGCAGCACGCGCAAATGGCAGTTGTGGATGTACTCACGCGCCACCGGCCGCAGGTCTTCATAGCGGGCATTCTGGTACAGGCCTTCGCCCACCTGGCTCCAGCCCACGGCGTCATAAAACTCGCGTACTTCCTGTTTGATGTCCTGTTCGCTCATAGGGCGTCGGTTGCCTCTCCTACGAGGGCATCGAAAGTGGCTTTGAAAGCCCGCATGCCCTTGTCTGAAAATATCTTGCCGGGGGTCCAGTCCTGCACGCTCTCCCAGAAGTGGATAAGATGCCAGGGGAATGGCAGGGGGTAATCGAAAAAGAAGCGGTAGGCGTAGTGCCAGGCCTGGCGGGTCTGGGCTTCGGTCAGTTTGGGCTGGGGCTGGGCGAGCAGGGCGAAATAGTCCTCCCAACTGGCGGGGTCGAGGGTGAAGCCTTTGCCGCGATAGTGGGTACGGCCAACGACCACGGCGGGCAGGCCGCTCATCGCCATTTCCATCCCGACGGTGGTGGTGTACACCAGCCCGAGGTCAGCCAGGCCAATCAGGTCATAGGTGTTGACGGCTTCGGTGGCGGCAATCAGGCGGATGTTCTCCGGCAGTTGTGGCAGTTCGGCACGGACGATGTCTGCCACCGAAGGGCCGGTCATATTGGCTTCGCCGGGATGTACACGCAACACGAATTGCCAGTCCGGGTGGGCGGCGTAGTGACGCAGGGTACGGCGCAGCCACTCGGTCATCGTTTCGCTGAAGACCGCCCGCCCGAGGGTGAGGCTGTCGCCAATGACATTGGCGGCCAGCAGGGCCACCGGGCGGTCATCCAACCCCAGTTTGGCACGGGCGGCGGCGGCGCCCTGGGTGGCAGTTACCTGCCACTGGCGGTAGAAGTTCTCATACAGGCTGGCAGTGCGGCGGTGGCTGAACAGCCCGCGCACCTGCTCAAACTGGTCTTCGGTAAAGTCGGCATCCTTGAAGCGCGCCCACAGGGCTTCGGTGTCCTGCAGCATGACTTCGCTGTTCCGGCTGAACCAGATTTTGTCGCGTTGCTCGCCGAATTCGTAGGACACGACCGGGATGCCCAGATGGCGGGCAGTCTGATAGAGGGCGGCGAATTCCAGAATGAGGGCATTGGGAACGATGACCACATCCGGCGAGTTGCGTTGAAGGAAGTTAAGGAAAGCGCGAGCGGCAAAACTGTTGCGTTCGCGCCGCAGGTTGAACAGTTCGCCGGACAGGTTAATTTCTTCGACCTGCTCGGTGTACTGCACATCGCGGATACTGACCTGCTTGATGGCCGCCGCCAGTTCCTGTGGCAGGCGCGGGGCAGGTTCCATATCAAAGAGGGAGAGTACGCTTACCATCGCTTCGGCGGGTTTGAGTACCCGGCGGGTGTAGAGGTCGTGGCCTTTGCGGTCAAAGTCATCCACCGGTTTGCGCCAGTCGCCATAAGGCAGGTAAGTGAGGGTGACCTGATGGCCGAGGCCGGCGAGGGCGAGGCTCAAGAGGCTGGTGTGCTCGACCCAGTAGCGCAGCGTGCCAAAGAGGAGCACTTTTTTGCCGGGGTCATGGCGGTGGGGCGAAGCGGCGGCCTGCTCGGCCCACAAGCTGATGGCTTCTTCCAGTTTGGGCAGGCTGAAACCGCGGCGCGGCTGGCCGCCCCGGCGCTGGAAGTCCAGTTCGGCGGCCAGCGGCAGGCTGCCAAGGGCCTGCTTGAGCAAACGACGGGGGGTTTTCACGCGGCAGCCTCAATCGTCCAGTTGAGGGCCGGGCGCACCGGCCCGAGGCGCACCTCGGTCCACTGCATGCCGGGGGCGCCCATGGCGTCCACGGTGAAGGCCAGGGCGGCTTCGTCCTGAAAATAGCGGCGGACGCGGAAGGTGCTGGCGTTGAAGCCCAGCAGGTACTGGCCTTCATTGAGGAAGTGGGCGGGGATGACGCCGCGGCTGATGTAGCGGCCAGCGGCGCGAGTGGTGTGCTGGTGGAACATTTCGGGGGAGTCGGTGTCAAACGAAGTAAACACGACCTCGCCATGCACGGTTTGCAGGTACACGCCCAACCGCAGACCGGTGATGGGCGCGGCCAGTTCATATTCAATTTCAATGGCGAGGGGTTCGATGGCGCGCACGCTGTCAATCACGGCGCCGCGCGGGTCGCGCACCCGCAGGGCGATGGGACGGAAGGGGGCGGATTCGGCGGGGACATCTTCGGGCGACCATAACCGTTCGCCGCTCTGCGAGAAGCCCGAAGCCATGTAGTATTCCACCGCTTCACGGGTGGGGGCGGCGTGAACCATGCGGCCCTTATCCAGCACGATGGCTTTTTCGGTGAGGCGCAGGATGGCGCTCATGTTGTGGCTGACGAACAACACGGTGCGGCCGGCTTCGGCGACCTCGCCCATTTTGCCGAGGCACTTGCGCTGAAACTCAGCATCCCCAACCGCCAGTACTTCATCCACCACCAGGATTTCCGGCTCCAGATGGGCGGCCACGGAAAAAGCCAGCCGCAGGTACATGCCGCTGGAATAGCGTTTGACCGGGGTATCAATAAATTTGGCGACCCCGGCGAACTCGACGATTTCATCGAACTTGCTCTGGATTTCGGCGCGCTTCATGCCCAGTACCGCGCCGTTGAGGAAGATGTTTTCGCGGCCGGTGAGTTCGGGGTGGAAGCCCGTACCGACTTCCAGCAGGGAGCCGACCCGACCGGTGATTTCGGCGTAGCCCTCGCTGGGTTCGGTAACGCGCGAAAGGATTTTGAGCAGAGTGCTTTTGCCGGCCCCGTTGCGGCCAATTACGCCCAGCACTTCGCCCTGCTTGACTTCAAAGGAAACATCTCGCAGGGCCCAGATTTTCTCGGTCGGGCCGCCGGCTTCACCGCGCAGCACGCGGGCAGGCCAGGTGGCAGCACGGACAAGGGCATCCCGCAGGGTTGGGGAACGGTCCACCTCGGCCCCAATTTTGAACTGTTTGCCGATCCCTTCGGCTTTAATCGCATACTGGGACATGTTTACACCGTATCCGCGAAGGTGCGTTCCAACCGCCGGAAATAGAACAGGCCGGAAACGAGGAAGACAAGCGAGACCGCCAGCGAGATGGCGACCGGCAGGGTGGGAAACGCGCCGCTACCGAGCAACGCCCAGCGGAAGCCTTCGACCACGCCAACCATCGGGTTAAGGGCGTAGAGCGTCTGCCATTGGGCCGGGATATTGCTCAAAGGGTAGGCGATGGGGCTGGCGAGCATCCAGAACTGGCTCAAGAACGGCAGCAGGTACTTGACATCGCGGTAGTGGAGGTTCCAGGCCGCCAGCCACAGGCCCACACCGAGAGCAGCCATCAGGGCCAGCAGCAGAAAGAGTGGCAGGGCGAAAATGGCCGCCGTCAACTGGACGCTGTAGACGAACATCATGCCCACCAGAATCAGGAAGGCGATACCGAAATCCACGATGCCGCTCATGACCGACGAAAGCGGGATGAGCAGCTTGGGGAAATAGACTTTGGTAATCATGTTGCGGTTGCTGACCAGCGAACGGCTGGCCTCGTTGAGGGCGTTGCTGAACAGGTTCCACGGCAGCAAGGCGGCAAAGGTGAATATCGGGCGCGGGATGCCATCGGTAGGCAGGCCGGCCAGACTGCCAAACAGGAAGTTGAAGATGAGCATTTGCAGCAGGGGTTGCAGGACGGCCCACGAAGCGCCCAGCAACGTTTGCTTGTAACGCACTTTGATGTCGCGCCAGGTGAGGAAAAAGGCCAGTTCGCGGAAACGCCACAGGTCAGCCAAATCCAGCGGAGCCCAGCCCTTGCCGGGTTGCAGGCGGATGGTTTCAGGGGTTGTAGAGGTTTTCAAATCAGGTTCCATTCACTGGAAGTACACAAGTAGACAGGTAAACAGGTACACAAGGGGTCTTCTAATAAGACACTATTTAGGTTGTGCGGGGGAGTAAGGTTTCGCTCGTTATGACTTTCCATGGCTACCTGCCTACCTGTTACCATGTTTACCTGACGCTTTCCTGATACCACTCGATGGTGCGGCGCAGGCCTTCTTCAAAGCCCATGCGGGCTTCAAAGCCGAAGTATTCTCTGGCGCGCGAGACATCCAGCATGCGGCGCGGCTGGCCGTTGGGCTTGCTGGCATCCCAGGCGAATTTGCCCTCATAGCCGACCAGGCGGGCGATGGTTTCCGCAAGGTCCTTGATGCTGATTTCCATGCCGGAGCCGAGGTTGACCGGCTCGCTGCCGTTGTAGCGTTCGGCGCCCAGCAGAATGCCTTCGGCGGCGTCTTCGACATACAGAAACTCGCGGGTCGGCGAGCCATCGCCCCACAGCGGCACTTCGGCCGCCCCGCGTTGTTTGGCTTCCAGAAATTTGCGGATGAGGGCCGGGATGACATGCGAGGTCTGGAGGTCAAAATTGTCGCGCGGGCCGTAGAGGTTGACTGGCAGCAGGTAGATGGCATTGAAGCCGTACTGCTCACGGTAAGTCTGGGCCTGCACCAGGAGCATGGCCTTGGCCAGGCCGTAGGGGGCGTTGGTTTCTTCGGGGTAACCGGTCCAGAGATATTCTTCCTTGAAAGGCACCGGCGCGAACTTGGGGTAGGAGCAAATCGTACCGAGCGAGACGAACTTGGGCACGCCGCGCTGATAGGCTTCGTGCATCAGCGGCACGCCCATCATCAGGTTGTTGTAGAAAAATTCAGCCGGGCGCTCGCGATTGGCGCCAATGCCGCCCGCCAGGGCGGCGATGTGGATGACCATGTCCGGCATAAAGTTATCAAACAGGCGGCGGACATTCTCGATTTGGGTGAGGTCGTACTCGCGGGTGCGCGGCACAAAGACTTCCTGGGCGCCGCGGGCGTGCAGTTTTTCGACCACAAACGAACCGAGGAACCCGGCCCCACCGGTAACCAGCACACGTTTGTCATTCCAGAAATTTGTCTCGCTCATGATAGCCTCTTGGGTCTAAGCTGGCCTATTGCACAATAAATTGGGCGTTGCGGTAGCGGGCATCCTGCGGGTCGCGAATCAGGCCGCTTTGCAAGGCATGCAGTACTTCGCGTACGCCGTCATCCAGCGTGAGTTGGGCCTTGAAGCCCAGTTCGCGTTCAATCTTGCCAAAAGAAACGGCGATGTCGCGCATGTCGCCGCCAAAGGTCAGGTCTTTGTAACGCACCTGGGTTTCGGGCAGGCGCTTGAGAATCATCTGGACGACTTCGTCCTTGGAGTGGTTGCCATCGGCGGCGCCCAGGTTGAAGACCTGGCCGCGGATTTTTTCTTCGGGCGCATCCAGCCCAAGGCGGATGCCGCGCACCACATCCTGCACATGCACGAACGAACGGCGGTAACCGCGCTGGTAGATGAGCAGTTCGCGGCGCGTCCACGCTTCGAGGACAAACTGATTGAGGATCAGGTCAAAGCGGGTGCGGGGAGAGATGCCGTACAGGGTGGCAAAGCGGAAGAGCAGCGGGGCGGTGGCCGCGTCTTTCTGCCCCAGCAGGTAGCGTTCGGCGGCGATTTTGGTTTCGGCGTACAGACTCTGGGGGTTGAGGGGCGATTCTTCGGTGACTGGCTGGCCTTCTTCCGCCACGCCGTAGTTGCTGTAACTGCTGGCAAATACCAGCCGCCCGACCTTCAAATCGAGGGCCTGCTCATAGACGCGCTGGGTGGCTTCCACGTTATAGCGCCAGGCCACCTGCCGCCCGACCGCCTGACAGGCCGGGAAGCCGACGATGCCCGCCAGATGCACGACGGCATCGGCCGGGAGCTGGTCTTTGAGGGCGTTGCGCAGGGCGCGTTCTTCCCACACATTGGACTTGATGAAGCGAAAATCCGGGTTGGGCAGGTAGGCCATCAGGGAATCGCCACCAAAGAGCAGGTCATCCAGCACAGTGACGCGCCAACCGGCGCGCAGCAACTCGCCGCACAACAGCGAGCCGATGTAGCCAGCTCCACCGGTAATAAGGGCGTGTCGCTGACTCATGCGGACGGGCCTCCCGGGTGCAGGCTGACGCGCACGCCTTCAATGCGCAGTTCGGGGGCGGCGGGGTCATCCACCAGCGCCAGCCCCTGCTCGATGCAGCTCAAACGGCAGATGTCCAATACGTCTTCCGGGCCCTGCAAATCGGCGTTCAGGCGCACGGCGGTGTGGCCGGCGGCGCGCACTTCGGCCAGCAGTTCGCTGACGCGCTGGCGGGTGCGGCGGTAAAGCCGGAAATTGCGCTCGACATAATTGACCGTCAGACGGGCGCGCAGGGCCACGCCCTTAGGGGTGATGAGGTAGCGCAGTTTGCGACGCTGGGCGCGCTGGACTTTGACATAGCCCTTGCTGACCAGCCGCTTGAGATGCCAGTTCACCGTGCCGACCGCCACGCCCAATTGCCCGGCCAGCAGGGCCTGGGTGACATCCGGGTCCTGCTCGATGGTTTCCAGCAGCGTGAGGTCACGCGCCAGGTCGGGGGAGGTTTCGAGGAGTTCAGTCATTTCTAAAATTCAGTTTCTGAATTATAACTTGCCTTCGGACACGGTCAAGGTGAGTTTTCAGGGCGAACTGGCTGGTTGCGCCCTCCCAGCCAGTCCCAGAGCATGAAAATGCCGCCGGTGAGCAGGCCGAGGCCAACGACATCTGGCAGGTCTACAATCGGCCACTCAAACGGCGCGTAGCGGCGCAGATACCACGGCAGGAACCAGAGCAGCAGGCCACCGGCATAGCCAAAGGCGCGCCGCAGCCAGGGGTCGCGGCT
This sequence comes from uncultured Anaerolineaceae bacterium, assembly GCA_964514335.1. GTDB lineage: Bacteria > Chloroflexota > Anaerolineae > Anaerolineales > UBA11579 > SCUK01. The sequence goes on along the minus strand of CAZEQN010000063.1, from coordinate 1,779 downwards.
CTCCTGCTGGCGCAGCACGGCCCAGGCCGCCAGCGCCAGTTGCACGGCGGCAAAAGCGACCCGGTAACGGGGGTTGTCCCAGTCGTCGCCGCCGCCGCGGTAGGAGGCCACCAGTGCCACCGCCCAGGCAGCGGCCAGCAACGCCCCGGCCGGGCTGCGCCAACCGCGCGAACGCAGCGAAAGAAAGGTGGCGTAAAGAAGAAGGGCGAGCAAAGCAGTCCAACTGGCGGCGCGCAGAATGGCGACGACCTTCCACAGGGTCACGCCATCTGCCACCAGGGCGGCCGGTAACAGCGGCCGGAAGATGCCGTACAGAATCAGAAAGGGTACATGTGACCAGACCGGCATGCGCTCGAACTGGCGCGCCACCCAGCCGGAAGCCGACTCACTGATGTAGCGTTGCCAGGCGACCGCATCCATGAAAGCCAGCAGGTTGTCCCAATACACCACCGCCAGAACGGCGGCTACCAGCCCCGCCAGCAAGAGCAGACCGGCCCGGCGGCGGGGCGTGAACCAGCGGCCATTTTCAGCGGCGACATAAACCAGCAGGGCAGTAAAGGCCTGCAAGACCGCAATCGGCGGTGAGAACAACGCGCCCAGCCCCAGCGAGAGACCCAACCCCAACGTGTCCGGCCAGGATATCCGTTGGGCGAGGCGCAGGGCGAGCCACACGCTGGCGGCCACCAGCGTGACACTGAAGGCTTCACGCATCTGCGAAGAACCGAGTAGTACGGCCTCGGGGTAGAGGGCCAGCCC
>CAZEQN010000063.1:0-1013 GCA_964514335.1 uncultured Anaerolineaceae bacterium | reverse complement strand
CCCCAGGCCGCCCAACCCGCGGCACGGCCACCCCACAGGCGGTTGGTGAGCGCCCAGGTAAGCGGCACGGCCAGAGCCGAAAAAGCGGCCGCCAACGCCGCCAGCATCAGCGGGTGGTGAATCTCGCCGCCCAGCGTGCGATAAACCCCGGCGCTGATAAACAACAGGCCGCCGTACTGGTCAGTGGTACTGTAGCCGCGAAAGGCTTCCAGCAGTGAAGTGTCTTCGCCAGCGAGTTTCCAGGCGATGCCATCGCGTTTGTGGGCATCATCCATCACATAGCCGGCGCGCTGGACATCGGTGTCATAGCCCCAGACCGGCAGGGCGAGGAACCAGAAGACCGCCAGCCCGAGCCGCAGGGCGAAGGCCAACCTGGTGAGCCGCCGGATACTGCCCGGCAGGTTTTCGCCCGCCAGCAGGCGCAGGCCGCCCCACAGCAGACCGCCACACAGGGCCAGTACCACCAGCCAGCCGCCCCAGTTCGCCAGCCCGGCGCCGCGGTTACTGACCGCGGCCAGACCCAACGCCAGCGCCAGCCAGAGCAGCAGGCCGAGGTACTGACGGGGGGGGATGGATTTAAACGACATTTGGAAGACCTCGCTTACTGCCCGCGAAATTCGCGCAGGTATTTGGCCCGGTTTTCGCCGCGCGCCAGTTTGCCGCTGGAGGTCTTAATGAGCCAGCGGGCATCGACCAGGCGCAGGTCGGCGAGGGTGACTTCGGTCTGCTGCACAATCTGCTGGCGCAGGTCGGTTTCAATTTCAGCCGCGGGGCGCTCGCCCTCGCCGGTCAGGCGTTCGGCGACCATCACCACCACTTCCGAGCCGATGCGGTCATCCTGCAGGCCAAAGGCCACCGCCCGGCCGGGCACGATACCGGGGATGTGGTTGGCAATCGCTTCCAGGTCCTGCGGGTACACATTCTTGCCGCCCACGATGATGAGGTCTTTTTTGCGGCCAGTGACGTACACTTCGCCCGCGGCGATATAGCCCATATCGCCGGTGCGGTACCAG
>CAZEQN010000062.1:3057-12801 GCA_964514335.1 uncultured Anaerolineaceae bacterium | reverse complement strand
TCTATCACAGCCGACTTAAGCAAAAGTGAGTTTGCAATTCGATGGCACACGTTGTACAATCACAAAAATTTGTCTGGTCATGGAGGCGGCTGTGAAGGAACTTGAGGCGCGAATTCTGCGGGATGGTCAGTGTCAACCCCGGCTGAAAAAGCCCATTTGGGCTTAGCCCATTGGCAGTCAGAAGCGCGGCAGCATTGATATCAAAACGGCGCGCAATGCAATAGGGAAACTCGCCCCGTTGCAGGGTATAACGTTCGGGCACATCCAGATCTATTTCCTGTACCACCGGTTCAGGCGTGGGCGTGGCGGTAGCCAGTTCGCCCGCTGCTTCTGGCGTTTCAGTCGGCACAGCCGTCTCTACCGCCCCGCCGCCAGCCTCCGGCCCGAGGGCCGCCGCTTCGGCGGTCTGGGTGGCGGCCGCATTCAAAATCGCCTCCAGTTGGCTCTGCGCATCCGTTCCGGCTTCAGCAGTGGCCGGAGCCTGCGAAGCGGAACGCGTGCATGCGCCCAGCACAAGGGCGGTCAGTATCAAAGGTACAACGAGCCATTGCTTCTTGTTCTTCATGCTTTACTCCATCAAACGGCATGGGTCGCGCCTCAACAGCCTGCGCAGGAATTGCCTGTAGGCTGAATGTAGCACAAGCCCGCAGGCAAGGCAAGCCAATCTGCTTTTCAGTTTGGCGTGGCCTATCAGCGCATGCAGGTTGAGTGCCAGAATCAACAGAACGCCCCGCAAGGCGTTCTGTACCTGTCATCGGCTAGTTGGTGGGTTTATTCCCCGGCGTGGGCTTTTTGCAGCGCAGCCACATCAATCTTCTTCATCTGCAGCATGGCATCCATCACCCGTTTGGCTTTGGCCGGGTCCGGGTCGCCCATCAGTTCGCCCAGCTGTTTGGGGATAATCTGCCACGACACGCCGAACTTGTCCTTGAGCCAGCCGCACATCTGGATTTCTCCGCCCGCCGAAAGCTGCTCCCACAGCCGCTCAACCTCCGCCTGGTCTTCACAATTTACGAACAACGAGAGCGCTTCAGTGAACTTAAACTCCGGGCCGCCATTCAATCCCATAAAGGTCTGGCCTGCCAGCTCAAACGTGGCGGTGAAAACCGGGCCATCCGCGCCCGCTCGCGAGACTGAAAGGATTCGCGCATCGTCGAAAATGTTGACATAAAAATTCATCGCATCTTCCAAGTTGTCATCAAACCATAGAAAGGGGGTGATTTTTTGCATGGCAGATTCTCCTCAGGTATTCAAATTTACCCTAGTATATCCGCTATGCTGGCTGGGCTGGAATAGCCTGTCAGATTGTCAAACACGCCAATGACTCACGGCGCAGATGGGCCGCCCAGGAGGGCCGCCCCGTAAAACTCCAGCAACCGCTGGCGATATTCCGCGCGCCGCAGGCGGTAAGCCGCCCCGTGCCAGGCCTCCGGCAGTACCCACAGGTCTTTGGGCTCACCCGCCGCAGCATAATAGCCACCCGTGGTCAGCTGCTCAAGGCCGTCCGGCGGGCCGGTGGCAATCAGCAGCACCGGCCGGGGTGCAATTCGTCCAATCACATCCTTAACCGCTTCAGGCTCCGCTATTCCGGTTCTCCACTCAGTCAGCGCGTAGGTCAACCAGCGCACCCCGCGCGCTACCCTGGCCGAGAAATCCAGTTCAGCCGGTGCATCTGCAGTTGTGGAATACGAAGGGCCATCCGCCACCACCGCCCGCAAGTCCAGTATTTCCGCCGCCGCCCGTAACGCCACCTGCCCACCGATGGAAAAGCCATAGATTCCCAGGGCAGTTTCAACCCCGGCCCGCTGGCGCACATACTGTATTGCTGCGTCCACATCCGCCACGTCTGCCCAACCGCCACTGCGCGCCGCGCCGCCGCTCTCGCCATGGGCGCGCAAGTCATAGAGCAGTACGCCATAGCCAGCCTCTGCCAGGTCCTGCGCCTGTGGCAGCAATGAAGAACGGTTTTCACCGTAGCCGTGCAGCAACAAGATTAACGCCCCGTTGGCAGGCGGAGAATACCAGCCAGCCAGCCGTACGCTATCTCGTGACCAAAACTCCACCTCTTCAAAACCCAGAGCCTGCGCCTCGGCCACACAGCAGGGCTGGCTGGGGGCAGGCAGCGTCCACAGCCATACAAACAGCGCTACAAAACCGACCAGCGGCGCGACCAGAATTGAAACGGAAGTGAACAGGGCCAGCCGCAGGCGATACCCCCAGCGGTGCCATCCGCCTGTCTTTTCAATCAGTTTCGCCGCGGGATTCAAACGCCAGCCTCTGTTTCCGCTTCAAAAACGTTCACCGCGAACTGATAACCGGCATCTTCTGAATATATGTACCGCCTTTAAGTTCCTTCAGGATGAAGTCGGCCACATCCGAGCGAGAAATCTGAATGCCGGAGCCCTGCCCCAGATAACCCACCCGGTAGGTACCACTCGCCGGGCCATCCGTCAGGCGCGGTACGCGCACAATCGTCCAGTCCAGCCCGCTGGCGGTAATCAGACGCGCATTGGCTTCTGAATCGCGCAGCACTTCGCCCGCCATCAAAGTGAGCAGGCCTTTCATAAGGTTGTCGATAAATTGAGGTTGGTCTTCCAGCGCACGCACCCCCGCCCCAGTGGTGGAAATCAGCCGCCGCACCCCGTGGGCGTGCATGCCAGCCAGGATATTTGTGGCCGCCTGTGCCAGCAGGTCCGGCGTGGGTGGGCGGGTTTGCCCCAGGGCGCTGATGACCGCCTGCTGTCCGGCTATCGCTTCTTCTACGAGTGGTGCATTCAACACATCGCCCACGATCGGTTGCAAACCCGGGTGCGTGATAAAAATTTTGTCTGGGTTGCGCACAAACGCCCGGACTTCATGCCCGGCAGCCAGAGCTTGCTTCAGAATTTCCTGACCGGTCCCGCCGGTTGCGCCAAAAACGATAAGCTTCATGAATTTTCTCCAGCGGCTGGTACCAGCCCATGCCCGCCCAGTGGGCGGGTTTCGTGACGTTCGCCAAACCCGGCAATCAACGGCCGGCCTTTGCCGATCGCGGCCTGCACCGCTGGCAGTTCCAGCGAAGCCCGATGCAGTTCGGCAGTCTCCCACACTTCGGTAACCCAGAGCGCATCCGCATCCGCCGGGTCTTCGGCCAGGATGTAACTCAAGCAGCCCGGCATTTCTTTCAAGCCTTCCAGCAGGATGGCCGCCAGCGCCGCCCGCTGACCGGGCACGGCCAGCATTTTACCGATCAATCCATACATGCGTTTACTCCTATGAGTTACAAATTAATAAAGCACAACTAGTTTCTCCAAGGCGTTTTCAAGGGCGGCCACATCTCCGCTCAATTTCATCTGGCGGCGGGCAGATTCGTACGCCGCCCGCCCGGAAGCAAAGATGTTAAATTCCAGCACATCCAGTGATAGGGAAGCATCCGGCTTGCCTGCACCCAATTGCCACTGCCCGCCAGCCGGGCCGGTAAGCGCCACCGCCAGCGGTGGCGCGCCGGGAATGCGCCCCCAGGCCGCAGCCACATCCCGCATCACCAGCGCCACAATCCGGCCATCATGTTCCGCGCTTTGCACAAATTCACGGCCAGTGGCCCGGCACACATCCAGTCGATGCATCCAGGTGTCGCGGCTGTGAATAACCCACATCAAATGCTTCAAAGACAGACGTCCAGCAACGGCATGCGGAATGGAGACCTGCTTTAGCAACCAGAAACGGTACGCCCAGTTGTGGGCGGCTCGCGGCCCGGCGGCGCGCAGTTCAGCCAGCAGTTCTTCTGGCGTACGGCCAGCCCGGTCTCGGACTTGCAGGGCATTGATTGCATCTTCCAGCAATTGGCCATCGCGTGGCAAGCGTCGAAACTGACGCAACAACTCCAGATACCTCGCCCCGGCCGCATACCCCCCGGCCTGGTGCGCCAGGATATCGCGCACGTCCCATTCAGTGCACATCGTCGGCTGGCTCCAGTCTCTGGGCTGGAGCGTTTCCATCAGGCCAATAAAGTTCTGCAATTCAGCCGTAAGTAGCTGGTGGGCTTCCGCCGCGTGGATATAAGGAATCGTGTCTGCGCTTTGCATCATCTTTTCCGGTATTTCGCTTTCTTATAGCCGCGTTCCCAGCGGCTGTCAAATGTGCGTAACAAAAAAAACGCCCTCCTGCAAGGAGAGCGTTTTGAAAATCTGTCTGACGTTACCTAGCCCACCACCGGCCGGAATTTGTAGCCGTAAACCAGCATGCCGCGTTCATCCGTGGCGTTGCGCAGTTTGCGGGTCACCATCTCCACCGGCATCCCGACCTTGACTTCGCGGGTTTCCAGGTCTGTCAATTGGGCAGTCACCAGCGGACCTTCGGCCAGCTTGACCATCGCAATCGTGTACGGGGTGCTTTCGTCAAAGCCAGCCGGGGCTTCATAGACCGTGGTGTAGGAATACACCTCGCCCTTGCCACTGAATTGATAAAGAGTCTTGGCTTCTTCGCCACATTCCGGGCAGATATCGCGCGGCGGGAACACTTTGGCCTCGCAATGACCGCACACTTCGCCCACCAGGGCATACCGCTGCTTCTTCAACCGCCAATGACGTGGAATATCCATCACTCACACTCCTTCAAGTTGTCGATCTAACTATAAATATGCGCCGCTATCAAAACCTATCAGGCTGCCGGGCGGTTGGTGAGTACATGCGTCACCGCCGTGCTGGCCGGGCCGCCCAGGCACTGCACCAGCGCCAGACTCGCATCCGCAATCTGGTTCGGGCCGGCCGTGCCGCGCAACTGCTGGGTGGCTTCCAGCGCCTGGTACACGCCCGTCGCACCGCCCGGGTTGCCGCGCGCCTTGAGCCCGCCCATCGTGCTGATCGGCAGCTTGCCCTGCAAACTCAAGGCGCCATTTTCGGCCCACTTCCAGCCTTCGCCGCGCCCCGCCAGTCCGGCCGCTTCCAGCGTCAGGGCCGCATACACTGAAAAGGCATCGTACAACTCAAACAGGTTTACATCTTCCGGCTTGATGCCCGCCTGGGCGCAGGCCCGTTCAATCGAAAGCCGTGCCGCGTGGAACACCAGCGGGTCAGGGCGGTCATGCAGGGCCAGCGTATCCGTGGCCACCGCCGAACCAATGATGCGCACCGGCGCGTGGCCGAAATCGGCGGGCAGCAGGTCCGGCCGGGTCAGCACCAGCGCCGCCGCGCCGTCCGCATTGGGGGCCACATCAAACATATTCAGCGGCTCGCTGACAAAGCCCGCTTTCAGGTAGGTTTCGGGCTTAATCGCCTTCTGGAACATGGCCTGTTTGTTGCCCGCTCCATTGGCGTGCGCTGTAACTGGAAAACCCGCAAACGCCCCCGCCGTGGGGCTGAATTCATGCAGGTAGCGCTGCATTAGTAACGCCGCCTGGGCTGTGAGCGTCAGGCCGTGCTCGGCTTCGTAATCCACATCCAGCCCGGTAGCCGCCGCCGCTTCCACGTTGAAGACCGTTTGCTCGCTCATTTTTTCCACACCCAGCACCAGCGCCACATCCACCGCCCCGCTGGCCACCGCCAGGTAGCCCTGGCGCAGGGCCGCCCCGCCGCTCGCCCCGGCCGCTTCGACCGTGATAGCCTCTATACCCTGCAAACCGGCAAAGTCAGCCAGCAGAGTGGCCAGATGCGATTGATGCGAGAGCGCCGCCGAGAGCATGTTGCCCACATACAGCGCCTGCGGCCGTAAGCCACCGGCATCGTTGCGAGCTGCCTCGAGCGCATAGAAGGCCAGTTCGCGCAGCGAGATGTCCCAATGCTCGCCCACTTCGGTCTGGCCTATTCCGGCGATAATGACTTCATGCATACTGGTAATCCTCCAGAGTCGCGGTCCAGACCGGCTCTATTTCATCGTCAGTTTGCCACGCATGCGTACATACTGGGCATAATCAATTTCAGTACGGCGCTCAATGTATTCGCGGGTCTTGGTCGCCCGTTCGCGCCGTTCGGCCAGTTGCTCGGTCACGCGCAGCACCATGCTGTCTGAACCCGCCCCCGAACCAAACGAAGTCAGCAAAATCCGGTCACCGGGCTGGGCCGCATCCAGTATCGCCGTCAGGCCGATAATGGCCGCTCCGGAATAGGTATTACCAATCATCGGCACCAGCAGGCCAGTTTCAATCTGTTCCGGCTTGAAGCCGAGCATCTGCCCGGCGCGCTGCGGGAATTTCGTATTGGGCTGGTGAAAGACCGCATACTGGTAGTCTTCCGGCTTGGTGTTGGTCGCTTCCATCACCGCTTCGGCCGCCGAAGTAATGTGATGAAAATAGGCCGGCTCGCCGGTAAAACGATGCCCGTGTTCCGGGTATTTCTGGCCCTCACGTCGCCAGAAATCAGGCGTGTCCGTGACATAGGAGTACGTCGCTTCAATCACCGCCAGCGCTTCATCTGCCCCACCTATCACAAACGCCGCCCCACCTGCCCCGGCTGTGTATTCCAGCGCATCGCCCGGGCGGCCCTGGGCGGTGTCCATCCCAATCGCCATCGCGTAGCGCGCCATACCGGAGCCCACCAGGCCCATCGCCGCCACCATGGCTTCGGTGCCGGCCTTACAGGCGAACTCCCAGTCGGCCGCCTGCGTATTCGGCACCGCCCCAATCGCCTCAGCCACAATCGTGGAGGTCGGCTTGACCGCATACGGGTGCGATTCCGAGCCAATCCACACCGCCCGCAGGTCTTTGGGGTCAATCCCCGCCCGCTTCATGGCATTACGCGCCGCCTCCACAGACATCGTGGCGACATCTTCATCCTGCCCCGGCACAGATTTTTCCACAATCGGCAGGCCGGCGGTGCCTTCCGTCCACACCCGCGCTACTTCAGTCGCTGGCAGGCGGTAGCGCGGCACATACGCCCCATAGCCCACAATCCCAACCGCATGTTCAGAAGTGAGTAATCGTCCCTGTTCAGTCATTTGCGCGCCACTCCTTGAGGATTTCTTCCGCCCGGTCAATGCGGATGGTCTTTTCGCGTACCAGTTGCTCGGCCAGCCGTTCGATCTGTTCACCCACCGCGCCCGCCGCCGCCGCCACCTGGCGGGCATGCAGCCCCATATGCCCGCGCTGGATGCCTTCGGTCGCCAGCGCCCGCAGGGCGGCCAGATTCTGCGCCAACCCAACGGCGGTGATGATTTCCGCCAGCTCGCCGGCGGTCTGAATACCCATCAGGGTCAGGGCGGCTTTGGCGCTCGGGTGTACTTTGGTCGCTCCGCCCACAATCCCCACCGCCATCGGCAGTTCGAGGCTGCCCACCAGATTGCCCGCTGCATCCTTGCCCCAGGTGCTCAACGAAGTATAGCGACCATTGCGGGCGGCATAGGCATGCGCCCCGGCTTCCACCGCCCGCCAGTCGTTGCCGGTGGCAATCACCACCGCGTCAATCCCATTCATGATGCCCTTGTTGTGGGTAGCCGCCCGGTAGGGGTCCGCGGCCGCAAAGGCCCACGCTTCAATAATGCCATCCCGCACGCTCTCGGCCGTGAAGTCGCCAAAGGCCAGCTCGCTTAACAGGATGGTACATTCGGCTTTCGCCACCCGCCGGTCAGCCAGGTTGCTCAAAATCCGCAGGTGCACCCGCCCGCCGGTTAGGCCTTCGATGCGCGGGGCCAGCCGTTCGCAGGCCGTATTGACGGCGTTGGCGCCCATCGCATCCCGCACGTCATAAATCAGATGCAGCGCCAGAAACGGCCCAATCGGTGTATCGGTCAGGATGCGCACTTCCAGGTCCAGCGGCCCGCCGCCCAGTTTCTTCAATATCGGGTCAATCTCGCCCGCTTCGGCCAGCAGGTCGGCTTTGGCCGCCAGCACCGCCGCCCGCGCCGCTTCGGCATCTGGCACATCCAGCAATTGCATCTGGCCAATCATCACGGGCTCCGGCGCAGTCGTACGAAAGCCGCCGCCCGCCCGTGCCAGCCTGGCCATGAACGAGGCCCCCGCCACCACGCTCGGCTCTTCCACTGCCATAGGCACCAGCACATCCCGCCCATTAATCTGAAAATTCAGTGCCACGCCCAGCGGCAGGCCGTGAATGCCAACCACGTTTTCAATCATGTGGTCTGCCTGGTCCAGCGTCAGCCCGGCCCCATGCAGTCCGGCGATGACGGCTTCGTCCAGCCCGGCGGCAGCCGCCAGTTTCTGCTGGCGTTCGTCTATCGGCAGGTTGTAAAACCCGGAAATGCGTGAATTCGCCATGCCAATCCTTTGCAAAGGTTTTGTCTAATTATATCAGGCCACCTTCAGTATAGAAAGAAAACCCTTGCAAAACCTATCAGGTGTGAAGTCTAGACTATCCGTAGGGGCGTAGCCTGCTACACCCTACAAAGTCACTAATGTGTCTCCATGTCTCCATCTCTCCGTCTCTCCATGTCTCCGTGTCTCCGTGTCTCCGTGTCTCTGTGCCTCCGTGTCTCTGTGGTTAAACCGCAAGCAATCTGTGATCGTTTTCGAATTCCCCTTCCCGACCGTCTATCGCCCCGGTCAGGTACAATCCTGCCATGCACATCACCTCGCGCGCCAACCCCAAAATCAAACTCATCCGCGCCCTCGCCCGCCGCAAGGAACGCGCCGAAAGTGGCCTGCTGGTGATCGAAGGGCTGGCTCACATCGGGGCCGCGCTGGAAGCCGGTACGCCGCTGGAATTTCTGCTGGCCGCCACCCCGCTGCCCGATAGTGGCTATGCGCAAATTATTCTGGCGCTGGCCGAAGAACGCGGCATTGAACTTCTGACCACCGAGCCAGACATCCTCGCCGATTTGGCGGGCAAGGACAATCCCCAGGGGCTGCTGGCCGTCGCCCGCTGGCAGGCCACTCCGCTCTCAAACATTTCTGCCGCCACCCATCCCTGGCTGGCGGCCGCTGTTGCCCCCCAGGACCCCGGCAATGTCGGCACCCTGCTACGCACGCTGGATGCCGTCGGCGCCAGCGGCCTGCTCTTGCTGGATGCCAGCGTGGACCCCGCCCACCCCACCGCCGTGCGCGCCGCCCTCGGCAGCCTGTTCTGGCTGCCGGTCGTCCAGACCGACTACGCCACCTTTGCCGTCTGGGCCGCCAGCCAGGGCTATCAACTCACTGGCTCTTCAGCCCGCGCCGCCACCGATTACCGCCACGCGGCCTATCGCAAACCCGCCATCCTGCTGCTCGGCAGCGAGCGCGCCGGCCTCACCCCCGAACAGTCCGCCGCCTGCCAGCAACTCGTCCGCCTGCCCATGGCCGGCCGCGCCACTTCGCTGAATTTAAGCGTGGCCGCCGGGGTGCTGCTGTACGCCATGCAGGCCGCCTTCGGCCCTGAACCCGTCTGAACAACCCGTTATAATTCAATCATTCCTAACCAGCCCCCAATTCTCCCTTTCCCAACCGGAGGTGTCCCATGGTTCAAGCCGCAGCCCCAACCACCGATCGCTCAATTGACGAAGAAGCTGATTTTCTCAAACTCAAAAATTTTGACCATGTCCACTTTTACGTGGGCAACGCCAAGCATGCCATGTACTACTGGTGGAAGGCCTATGGCTTCAAACCGGTAGCCTATTCCGGCCTCGAGACCGGCAACCGTGAATTCGCCTCCTATGTACTGGAAAGCGGCCACATCCGCATCGTCGTCTCGGCCCCCTACGGCCCCAGCAGCTCCCTGGCCGCCCACCACCTCCTGCATGGCGATGGCGTCAAGATGATTGGCCTCGAAGTGGACGATGCCGCCCAGGCCTTCGAAGCCACCACCAGCCGCGGCGCCCGCCCCGCCTGGGAACCCCGCACCG
>CAZEQN010000062.1:0-3047 GCA_964514335.1 uncultured Anaerolineaceae bacterium | reverse complement strand
CGAATCCGATGAGCACGGCCACTTCAGCACCTCGGCCATCCATGCCTACGGCGATGTCCTGCACGTCTTCGTCGAGCGTCGCGACTACAACGGCGTCTTTGCCCCCGGTTATCGCCCCCTGGATTTGCCACACGACTCCGCTGGCCTCGTGGCCCTCGACCACATGGTCGGAAACGTCCAACTTGGCAAAATGAATTACTGGGTGAACTGGTATCACCAGGTGATGGGCTTCCGCCAGTTGCGCCACTTTGACGATAAGGACATCAGCACCGAGTACTCGGCCCTCATGTCCAAAGTCATGGAGAACGGCACCGGCCGCGTCAAATTCCCCATCAACGAACCCGCCGAAGGCAAGCGCAAAAGCCAGATCGAAGAGTATCTCGACTATTACATGACCCCCGGCGTCCAGCACCTCGCTCTGCAAACCGGCGACATCATCGCCACCATGGAAAAACTGCGCGCCAATGGCATTGAATTCCTGCGCGTCCCGGATACTTACTACGACCTGCTGCCCAGCCGCGTCGGCGAAATCAAGGAAGACTTCGCCCGCATTCGTGAACTCGGCATCCTGGTCGACCGCGACGATGAAGGCTACCTGTTGCAGGTCTTCACCCGCCCGATTCAGGACCGCCCGACCGCCTTTGTGGAAATCATCCAGCGCCGCGGCGCCCGCGGTTTCGGCAAAGGCAACTTCAAAGCCCTCTTTGAATCGCTCGAACTGGAACAGGAGCAGCGCGGCAACCTCTAGCCCCGCTTGGCCCGGATGCGCTTCGTCTCGTTCACCCCGGATTCGGCCCCCCACCTGCCGCGCTATGGCGTATTGGATGCGGATGGTCAGGCCGTGCTGGAGCTAAGCAACCATCCAACCCTGCCCGCCGACCTGCTGGGCTTCATCACCGCCGGGCCGCCCGCCCTCGCCCAGGCCACCGAAGCAATCGCCGCCGGCCGCCTCGCCAGCCACCCGCTGCGCGACATCACCCTGCTGCCGCCCCTGCCGCGCCCCAACAGCCTGCGCGACTTCTATGCCTTTGAGCAACACGTCGCCACCGCCCACGCCAACCGTGGCCGCGCAGTCCCGCCGGAGTGGTATGAAATCCCGGTCTTTTATTTCAGCAACCCCTTCGGCGCCTACGGCCCGGAAGCCGCCATCCCTCGCCCGCGTTACACGAACGCCCTGGATTACGAACTGGAAGTCGCCGCCATCATCGGCCAGGCCGGGCGCGATATCCAGCCCGAAAACGCCCTGGAGCACATCTTCGGCTTCACGATTTTCAATGACTGGTCGGCCCGCGACATCCAGCGCAAGGAGATGAAGGTCGGCCTCGGCCCCGCCAAGGGCAAAGACTTCGCTTCCTCGTTTGGCCCGGCCATCGTCACGCCGGACGAACTGGCCGCCTTCGCCACCGGCCGCCCGGGCGTGTACAATCTGTCCATGGTTGCCCGCGTCAATGGCGAAGAGCGCGCTCGCGGCAACTGGGCTGATATCCATTTCGATTTTGGGCAACTGCTGGCGCGTGCCTCGGAAGAAGTCATGCTCTATCCCGGTGACATCATCGGCTCCGGCACCGTCGGCACCGGCTGCCTGCTGGAAACGACCCGCGGCCAGGGCCCCTGGCTGCAACCCGGCGACATCGTCGAGCTGGAAATTGAGCAACTCGGTATCCTAAGCAATACCATCACCTGAAACAGGAGAAACCCCATGCCGTTCTATCATCGCCTCGGCGAATTTCCCCAGAAGCGCCACACCCAGTTCCGCAAGCCGGATGGCGGCCTGTACCGCGAAGAAGTGATGGGGCTGGAAGGCTTCTCCGGCATCCAGTCCATCCTCTACCATCACTTCCTGCCGCCGCGCGTCCTCAAAACCGAGTACCTCGGCCCCGCCAAACCCGAATATGCCGACTTCGGCGCCATCCGCCACCGCGCCTTCCGCAGCGCCGACCTGCCCGCCGGCGGCGACCCGGTTGCCGCCCGCCGCACCCTGATGGGCAACAATGATGTCACCCTTGGTCTCTCGCGCCCGACCCAGAGCATGGATTACTACTACCGCAACGCCCAGGCCTATGAGTGCTGGTTCGTGCATGAGGGCGAGGGCATCCTGCACTCGCAATTTGGCCGCCTGCCTTTTCGCCCCGGCGACTACATCGTCATCCCCTACGGCACCACCTGGCAGATGGAACTGACCACCAAAGAAGGCCGTTTTTTTGTCGTTGAAACGCCCGGCGAAATCGAGCCGCCCCGCCGCTACCGCAATGAGTTCGGCCAGTTGCTGGAACACGCCCCCTACTGCGAGCGCGACATCCGCCTGCCCGAAAATCTGGAAGTCCACACCCAGCGCGGCGAGTTTGAAACCCGCGTCAAAGTCCGCGACGGCATCTCGCGCCACATCCTCGACCACCACCCCTTTGACGTGGTCGGCTGGGATGGCTACCTCTACCCCTGGATTTTCAGCATCCATGATTTTGAGCCCATCACCGGGCGCATCCACCAGCCGCCGCCCGTTCACCAGACCTTCGCCGGACGTAACTTCGTGCTCTGTTCGTTTGTGCCGCGCCTGTTTGATTACCACCCCGAGGGCATCCCGGCCCCCTACAACCACTCCAATGTGAATTCAGACGAGGTCATCTACTACGCCGAGGGCGATTTCATGTCCCGCCGCGGCATTGACCGCTGCGACCTGACTCTGCACCCCTACGGCCTGCCACACGGCCCGCAGCCCGGCGCTACCGAGGCCAGCATCGGCAAGGTCGAAACGAAAGAACTGGCCGTGATGGTGGATACCTTCTACCCGCTGCACCTTACTACCGACTCGCTCGAGTTTGAAAAGGAAGAGTATCAGGCCTCCTGGTTGGACGGCAACGGCGAATAACCCGGGAAGTGACTAATATGGCGGGCTTTGTCATTGCGAGCGTAGCGAAGCAATCTGGTTTTGGTGAAAAGGATTGCTTCGTCGGACTTCGTCCTCCTCACAACGACAGAAGTGTCCATTTATTTAGCCACTCGAATAAACCGCCCCACCTTTCAAGCGCGCTGCCGTTCTGCATTGCCTG
>CAZEQN010000061.1:0-12865 GCA_964514335.1 uncultured Anaerolineaceae bacterium | reverse complement strand
CCAGCGTCACGGCTTCTTCGCCGGCCACGAACATGCTCAACAGCCGCAGAATTATATCCTGCTCTGCGGCGGTCAGTTCAGCCCAGTCCTGCTGGTCGCGCGCCAGGTCAATTTCGCTCGGGTTCCAGATGCCGAATTTCTTGGCCTTCTCGAACAGGCGCAGGGCCGGGTGCTGGCGGTTCAGGCCGCGGGCGGTGCTGGTAAAGGTCTGGTGGCTGCTCATCGTCAGGCCACCAGTTTTTCGAGCCGGTCGACATACTCGGCCAGCACCGCAAAGGTCTTTTCCACCGCTTCCGGCCCGGTCAGGTCCACGCCCGCCAGTTTGAGCGCCTCCAGCGGGTACACGCTGCCGCCCGCTTTGAGCATCGAGAGGTAAGCTTCGCGTTCGGCCTCGCCGCCGTTCAGCACCCGCTCCGCCAGGGCATGCGCCCCGGAGATGCCGGTGGCATACTGGAAGACATAGAAATTCAGGTACATGTGGGTTGAGAACTGCATCCACAACGAGCCCGCCCGCTCCCGGTCCACCACCACGCCCGGGCCGTAGCCCTCGGCCAGCAGGTCGGCCATCAGGTCATTCAGGCTCTGGGCGGTCAGGGCCTGGCCGCGCTCGGCCCGGCTGTGAATTTCCAGCTCAAACTGCGCCAGGGTCGGCATCAGGAAGAAGTAGCGGTGGAAGTTGCTCATCGCTTCTTCGATAATCGCAATCTGTAAATCGCGGTCGGTCTGGGTTTTCAGCAGGTGGTCGCGCACCAGCGCCTGATTGAAGTTGGAGGCCACCTCGGCCACGAACAGCCCGTAGTCCGAGTAAATCAGCGGTTGTTCGCGGCGGCTGTAATAGGAGTGCATCGAATGGCCGAGTTCGTGCGCCAGGGTGCTCAAGCCGAAGATGTCATTGTTGTACGACATCAGGATAAACGGATGCGTGCCATAGAACCCGGAGGAAAACGCCCCGCTGCGCTTGCCCTTGTTCGGGTAGCGGTCCACCCAGCGTTCTTCCAGCACCCCGTTGCGCATGATGCCTACATACTCCTCGCCCAGCGGCCGCATGCCTTCGCTAATCCAGTCGAAGGCTTTATCAAAGGACAGGGTCGGCATGTTCTCGGTCAGGGCCGCCCGCGTATCGTAGATGTGCATCTCATCCAGCCCCAGCGCCTTCTGGCGCACTGCCCAGTAGCGGTGCCAGGTCGGGATGTTGGCCTTGTAGGTCTCAATCAGGCTGTGGAAAACTTGGGTGGGGATGAAGCCCGCCCCCAGGGCGGCTTCCAGCGCCGTTTCATACTTGCGGGCGCGCGCCAGAAAGACGTTCTGCTTTACGCCGGCTGCCAGCGCGTTTGCCATGGTGGTCTTGTAGGCCAGGTGGCGGTCGGCGTAGTGCTGCCAGGCATTGCGGCGCAGATCGCGGTCGGTGCTGTAGAACAGCATCCCGCTGTGCTGGCTGATGCTGCTGTGGGCGACCTCGTGCGCCTTGCCTGCCGAATCGAGCGCGGGGTCAAAGGTCAGGTCAGCATTCGCCAGAATGCCATGCGTGGCCGAGGCGGTGCTGAAGGGTTCGCGCACCGCCCCCAGCAATTCTTCCACTTCGCTGGAGCGCACATGCGCGGCGCGTTGTTCCAGTTCGTGCAGGTATTGTTTCAGGATTTGCAGGGCCGGTTCCTGCTGCAGCCACTCGCGCAGGGTGTCAAAGCCAATCGCCATCAGTTCCGGCTCGGCGAAGGCCGCCGCCGCCCCAAAACGGGCGAACAGCCCGCCGCCGCGGTCGTTGAGCGCCGCCGCATCCGAATCGGTGGTGTCGGTGGCGTATTTCAGGCGGCTGTACACGAACAACTTGCCGACCTCGCTCACTACCGCTTCCAGCGTCTGGAAATACTGCAGCAACGTCGCCGGCCCTTCGGCCAGCCGGCCCTTAAAGGCCGAGATTTTCGCCAGGTCGGCTTCGGTTTGGGCAAAGGCGGCTTCGAACGCCGCCCGGGTGGGGTAGATGCTTTCCAGATCCCAGGTATCGGCTTCAGGGATTTCGGCCCGGCTGCGAATGGCTTGCTCGGTCATGGCATTGCTCCTCGTTGAATGTGAGTTGCCCCTATTGTATCCAATCCCGCCCCGCTTCCCCCTTCTCTCCTTCCGCCCATCCCACTACTTCCAATTTCTACTTGCTTTGTTGCAAACATCCTTCACCATACTTATTGTCATCCCGAGCGCAGCGAGGGATCGCGGCCAGCATCCTTCTTTCAGACCGGCTCACTGGAAAACAACCCCGACTCGCGACCCTTCGCTTCGCTCAGGGTGACAAGAGGTTAAGAATGTGTCTCCCTGTTTACCTGTGTACCTGTCTACCTTCCTTGCCTCTTACCAGTTACCCGTTACCATCCGCCAGCCCCACAACGCCAGCATCCCCAGCGTAATCGTCAGCAGCAGGTTGCGGCTGCGCCACGCCACCAGCGCCGCCACGATGCTGGCGACCAGCGGGGCGTTGCTGGCCTGCAAGGCCAGGTCGCCCTCCACCAGCAGCACATTCGGCACGATGATGGCCGTCAGCACCGCCGGCGGCACATAGCGCAGGGCGCGGAAGATGGGGTCCGGCAGGGTGGTGCGGCTCAAGGCCGCCAGCGTCAGGTAGCGCACCCCGAAGGTCACCGCCGCCATGCCGAGAATGAGCAGGATTTCTGTGCCGGTCATGGCTTACTCCCGCACCGGCCAGCGGCGCTCGGCCAGCGCCCCGGCCGCCACCCCCAGCACCGCCGCCAGCATGAGCCCCAGCCGGTTGGGCAGCGGATAGGCGATGACCGCCGTGGCCCCCGCCACCAGCACCGCCAGCAGCGTGGGGCGATTCTTCACCATCGGCACCGCCATCCCGATGAAGGTCACAATCATGGCGAAGTCCAACCCCCAGCGGGCCGGGTCTTCAATTTGCTGCCCGACCAGAATCCCCACCCAGGTACACAGTTGCCAGTTGGCGTACATGAAGACCGCCGAGCCGAGGGTGTACCAGTGTTTGTAGGGCGCGCCATCGCGCTGGTGATAGCGTTGGGCCGCCACCACAAAAGTCTCATCCGTCAGCCAGAAGCCCAGCGGCAGCAGCCAGCGCTGCGAGAGGTGCTTCATGTGCGGGGCAAGAGTTGCGGAGTACAACGCGTGGCGCAAATTGACCACGAAGGTGGTCAGGATGATGACCCACACCCCAGTCTCGGCGGCCACCAGCCCGGCGGCGATGAATTGCGACGACCCTGCAAAGACAAAGGCGCTCATGGCGGCCGTCGCCAGCGGGGAAAGTTTACCGGCGGGTGCAATCGCCACCGCGCCAAAGATGATGCCAAACGGAATCGCGCCGATAATCAGCGGAATGGTGGCCCGCGCCCCGGCCCAGAATTCGGCCCGGCGGGTGGGGTGGGGGGAGGCAGCGGGCGTGGCGGTCACGCCGCAATTGTACCCGCGCCACAGAACAGATTGGAGTCGCCACTTTAGCGGAGATTCATATTGAACCTCGACTCCAACACATTTCGACAATGACTTATTGCTATTTACGAATTACCAATTGCCAATTACCAATTACCTGTTTTACCCCTACCTTACCGGGTCATCGTCCGGTGGGCGTTGCGCCGTCCGGCTCGGAATCGCCCCCAGCGCCACCACCGCCAGAATCGCGGCAAAGGCGATAATGACCACCCAGCGCGCCGCCGGGTTATCCAGCAGGCCGGGCTCGCGCGGCGCCCCCGCCCCCGTGTCCGTTTCGCCCGGTTCCAGCGCGCCGCCGGTCAGGTCTGTGGCGGCTTCGCTTTCCTCGCCCCCGGCGGCAATCACCACCGCCTCGCCGATTACCGGTGTTTGCCGTCCACCGCCCGATGGCACAGCCGCCACTGGCCCGCTGCTGGTGGGTTGGGGGGTACTTTCAGCGGCCGGGGTTTCCTGCCCCGCCGGGGCATTGACGCCCGTGCTTTCGGTGGCCGCTTCGGCCGGCGGGCTGGCGCTGGTTTGGCCCGTCGCGGGCCGTACCAGAATCTCATCGCCCGGGTGCACAAAGGCCCACTCCGGCAGGCCGTTCAATTCCAGAATCGTTTGCAGCGGCACGTCGTACACCGCGGCCACATTCCACAACGCCTGCCCGGTGCGGATGATGTGCACAATCGAGCCGTCGGCCTGCGGGGTGGCCGCAATCGCCGGGATGATGACCACCGCCGGGGCGGCCGCCACCACTACCGTGGGCGGCGCGCTGCTGGCATCCCCCGAACTGCCGCTGTTGTTGCCGCCGACATTGTTCTGGTTCTCGCCCGGGATACCCGCCGGAACGGCCCCGGCCACATAGCCCATCACCGCCGTGTAGTAGTTGCGGCTGCCGTTGCTCGCCACGCCCGCCCCGATTTCAATATAAGTACTCGCCAGCATCTGGTCGTTGTGCAGCGGGCTGTTCTTCCACCAGGTGATGGCCGTCTCCACGCTGCCATCGCCGCCGCCATAGATGATTTCAGAGACAAACACGGTCGCCCCGCCGCCATAGCCCGCCGCAATCGCCCGGTCGCGCGGCCGCGTGCCGCCCGGCCCTTCGTGGGTGACGCTGCCGATGCTGGCCTGATAATCGGACTGGCCCTGCGCAATCAGCGCCAGGGTGCTGTTCTGGGTGTAGGAGTACAGGCCGTTGGCGGCGCGGTAGGCGTTAATCGCCGCGATGACCTGGCCGGGGGTGGCCGGGTTGGCATAGGCGGTTAACTGCTTGGCCGCCGCGCCCCGCGGCGAACCCAACAAGGCCAGAAGGATTACGAGTGAGATGAGGGTGTGCTTCATTAGAATGGGGGGATTACGGAAACCGACCGGAATCTTACCATGCGCCCCTTTTTCGGGCATCCTACGCAGGTAGGAGGCGGTGGGGTTGATTGACGTATGTTAATTATTCTATATACTTTTATGAAGTGAAGCGACTAAGGGATTAGACATGGGGCGCAAAAAGAGAAACTTAGAGATTTTGAATGAATTATTGAAGGCTAGCAATGAAGCTGCTAGGAAGAAAGAGCGACTTCGTCAACAGACTTTGCGCGCTCAGCACCTGGCAATGGAAAAGGCAAGAAGGGAAAAGCAACGAGAAACAAAAGAGATTGCCAAACAGATTAAGAATCAATACTTAATAAATCGATCCGAATTGGTTGAAGGCTTAAATGAAAAAATTCAACAACAATTGCAAGCCTATGATGATATTCTTCTTGATGCATTGCAACTAGATCTTTCTATTGAATTTGATTCTTTGATTCCAAATCAAGAATATACTGAACCTCCTAACAGAAAAGACTATCTGGTAAAAGCCCTAACCCGAATCGAAACCTTAATTCCAGCAAAAATCGAAGAACATAAGCAAAATCTCAAGAATGCAAAAGAAAAATACTATAACGATTTACATCGATACGAAAACGATAAATTGCGGCATGAAAGAATAATAGCGGAAGAAATAAAGCAGATCAGAGAATTTGAAAAGAATTATAAATTGGGCGATTCGGAAGCTGTCGCCAAAATCGCTTCTCACGCCCTGCAAAAATTAAATTATCCCAATGAAATACCATCTAATTTTAGACTTGCCTACGACGTTACATCGAAACAAATAGCAATAGAGCACCTGCTTCCAAATATCTCAATTCTTCCCGCAGTAAGTCAATATATTTATGTTAAGACCAAGGATGAGATTAGAGAGAAGTTGCGCTCTAAAGAAAATCTCCGAAGCCTTTATCAAGAGCTAATTGCTTCAATTGCCTTGAGAACACTATATTGTATTTTTAGGGCGGATTCTGAAAAGCATATTGGCTTAGCGACATTTACGGGTTATGTGGAGACAGTAGATTTAGCAACAGGACTTGATATAACAAAGAAGATTATTTCAGTTCAAACCACTCGCGAAACTTTTGAACAACTCGACTTGTCCAGGGTGGACAGAATAATATGCCTTAATAACCTTGGTGCAAGGCTAAGCCCGAAGCCGGAAGAGGCTATTTCGGTAAAACCAATCGTTGAGTTTGACATGGTTGATAGTCGCTTTGTTGAAGAAAGTGACATACTCTCTGATTTGGATCCGAGACCTAATTTGATGGATTTAGATTGGATTCAATTTGAAAATCTTGTGAGTAATCTTTTTGGCCGATTGGGCTTTGAAGCAAAACTTACTCGTTCGTCGAGAGATCAAGGCGTTGATGCGATTGCATATGATACAAGGCCTATAGTAGGGGGGAAACTAGTTATACAGGCTAAACGCTATAAAAATGTAGTGGGAGTAAGTGCTGTGAGAGACCTGTATGGAACGATGATAAATGAGGGCGCAAGTAAGGGAATCTTGGTGACAACCAGCCATTACGGGAATGACGCGTATGAATTTGCAAAAGATAAGCCAATAGAACTTATCGATGGCAATGGATTACTCTATTTGCTTGATGATGTGGGGATACCAGCAAGAATTGTTATGCCTACTGAATAGATGAGTATGCAATTCTTATTTGCTTCAATGTGAGAATGCTAACAAGGGAGGCTTGTCACCCCGAGCGTAAGCGAGGGGTCGCGAGTCGGGAGTGTTTTCCAGCAAACCTGTCTGAAAAAGGACGTTGGACGCGATCCCTCGCTTGGCCGAGCGCTGCTTCGCAGCGTCGGCTTACTCGGGATGACAATTATTTTGGGCAATAAAAATCTGCAACAATTCAATTCTTATTTGTTTCTTTTAAGAGCAAACACGCAGGCCGCCGGGCCTTCCGGCTGCCGGGCGATTTTGGCGGTCTGCTCCACCGCTTCCCCGGTCAGGGTTTCCAGCAACTGCGCATCCATCCGGCACAACTCTGGATGCTGGTCAATGATGGCGGCGTACGGGCAGCGCCCCAGCAGGATTTGCGGCCCATCCGTATGCGCCTCCCAGTGGCTCTCATAACCCAGCGCCGTCAGTCGTTCGGCGGCGTGGGTCAGCCGCCCGGTCAACGGCCCGCGCCGTTCTTCCGCTTCCCCCGCCAGCCGTTTCGCCAGCCGCGCCAGCCCGGCCGTCTGCCGCTGCCCGCCCCCTAAATCTTCCAGCAGGGCGCCCGCCAGCCGCCCCAGCGCATGGGGTTGAGCGGCGCGCGTTAGCATATAGCGGTGCACTGGCCGACCGCGGCCGCCGCCCGGCGTTTCGCCCACCACCTCCACCTGCCCGGCGCGCGCCAGCACACCCAGATGATGGCGCACGTTGGCTTCGGTCACGCCCAGCATGCGGCTGAATTCCGGGGCGCTGGCGGTGTGGCGTTCGGCCAGCAGGTAATGGATGCGTTGGCGGGGGGCGGACATCGGTACGCCGATTATAGCCCCTCCATCCGCGGCGGGTCAGTCCTCCCAGCCGGCCGCCTCTGGCCCGCCGTAGGCTCCGATATCCGAAGGCGAGCCGTCCGGGTCCAGCAGGTCGGGCGCGCCGGCATCAATCGCCGGGCTGCCAGCCGAAAGATGGAAATCCGGCTCCTCGCCGCCGCCGTTTACAAACAGCGGGTCAGCCGAAAGATTGCCACTGTCCATGCCCGGCACGGGCGTGGTGGCGATGCTCTGGCCCTGCCCGGCATACGGCTCGGCCACGGCGTGGTAGATGTTATAGGCCACCTGGAGCGATTCGCTCGGGTAGTCATGCACCCCAATCGCCCAGTCAAATGCCCCGGCAATCAGGTTGTTGACGATGCGCGTCCGGGCCGCCGGAAAGACCGAAATGCCGCGCCTGCTGGTGTCGCGGGTCACCACCTCCGTACCGCTGGCCCACTCTCCCGCCGCGCCGGCCGCCAGCGCGACCGTGTTGTTGGCGATTTCAAGGTCGGCGACCTCGGCGGCTTCAATCGCCGTTCCATTATCGATAAACAGGTTGTTGCGCACCGCCACCGCCGACCGGCTGCCATTGTTGATTTGCAAGCCTTTGGCGGAGTTGCGCACCTGGTTGTGGGTCATCGTCAAATTGCCGGCGTTGCTCACCGCCACGGCTGCCTGCGCGGCGCGGTTTATGTCATTGCGAATCAGGATTGCGTCTGTGTCATTGACCGCAATTCCATAGCGGCGCGAATCTTCAATTTGCGTGTGGCTCACGGTAGTGGCGGCGCGCTCGGCATCCTCCCGCTCGCACGTCTGGCAGGCGCGAATGTGCACGCCGATATTCGCGTTGGCGATGCGGGCATGTGTAATGCGCGACCCGCGGCCCACCCGGAGGCCATCCCAGCTGGCGCGCTGGCCTTCTATAAATATCAGCGAGAGCAGGCCGGAGGGCTCGCCCAGCGGCTCAAAGACAATCGGCTGGTCAGCTGTGCCTTCGGCTATCAGGATGCCATCCACGGCGTTGATTTCAATCGCCGCCCGGCTATCCCAGTTCGGGTCGCTGGTGTCTGTGCCGCAGCAGGCCTGGTCGTCGCTGTCCGGCATCAGGTACACGGTCGTCCCCGGTTCAATCGTCAGGGTCGTGCCCGCCGGCACATAGACATCGCCGGTGAGAGTGATTTCGCCGCTCCAGGTTTCGTTTCCCCCCAGGCTGCCGCTGGTTGTGGCGTTCTGGGCGGTTGGCAGGGCGCAGCCGCCGTTCTCCTGACCGCCGGGGTATTGCTGAATGGGGGCGCGGTCATTGGGAGATGAGCCATCGGTCGCAAGATTATCCTGAAGTAAAGTTACGCTGATGATATCGTCCACACGGCCGTCTATTTCCTCCAGCGGCACCTGGACTTCAAACACATCGCCGATGGAGCCTGCCAGCAGGATGGGGCTGATGCGTGGCGTCCCCGAACTACCCCCCGCATGGAATTCCGAACCGGTACTCAAGTTCACCACGATTTTGCCAAAGCGCGGGCCATAGCTGAACTGCACTTCTGCGGTATTAAATTCGGTCGGGTTTTCCAGCGTTACAAGTAGATAGAGAAAACACGCATCCAGAAAATAACGCACTTCGAGGATGTCGCCCTTGTCATGGCCGTCCGAGCCATCCACCATATTGACTTCATAAGCGTCCCATTCACCTGCGCCCAGTTGGCCGTCAATCTCGATAGTTGGCTGCGAAGACTCTGGGGTGGGGCTGGGGGCCGGCGGTTGGGTAGCCGCGGGCGCCTGGGTGGCCGCCGGCCGGGCGGTGGCGGTGGGGGCGGCGGCGGGCGGGGCAGCACAGCCCGCCACCAGCGCGCCCACGATGATTAAATGCATGCATACAAACAGCCTCTTGCCAGCCATAGCGGGTGACCTCCTCGTGGTCAATAGTATAGAAATGTATGAAGTTTTGGCGGCTTTGTACTCCGTCCCCACTTGAAAAATTCTACGCCTTTCCACAGGCCGAGTCAATTACCGCTTTATGAATTCGGCTTCACTCACAGACCTTGCAATTAAGCCTTCCAGACTGCGGCAGTTACAAGTTGCCAATTACCAATTACCAGTTACGAATCTCTACCTCCCTTGTCACCCTGTCTCCCTGTCTCCCTGTTTACCTGTGTACTTGTGTACTTGATACTTCTTCATCCTATCTTATTTTCACAAACACAAATTTTCTTTTTTCCTCCTATTGACCTCTAATGTTCCTTAGATATAATAGTGACACATGGAACAATCGCTGCACTGGGACGCGGTCTACGAAATCGCTTTGGCCTTGAAAAACCGCTACCCCCACGAAACGCTTGAAACCGTTTCGCTGGCCCAAATTCTGGAGTGGACGTTGGCCCTGCCGAACTTTAATGATGACGTGGAACTGGCGAACGACGACATTCTGCTGGCAATCTACCAGGAATGGTACGAGGAGAACAACCCGCTATGACCGATAACGCAATCCCCAATATCAACACCCCCGGCTACGATGTACCGGCCGAAATGCAGGGGCAGGTGGCCGTCACCAGTATGGACCGCCTGCTTAAACTGCTCGACCCGGCCTACAACTGGGGCCGCCGCAACTCCATCTGGCCGATGATGTTCGGCCTGGCCTGCTGCGCCATTGAAATGATTTGCACCGCTGCCAGCCGCTACGACCTCGCCCGCTTCGGGATGGAGGTGATGCGCGCCAGCCCCCGCCAGTCAGACATGATGATTGTCTCCGGCACGGTCACCAAGAAGATGGTGCCCCAGATTGTGCGCCTGTACAACCAGATGCCCGAGCCCAAATATGTCATCGCCATGGGTGCCTGCGCCTCCGGCGGCGGCCCTTTCAAGGAAGGCTACAACGTCGTCTCCGGCATTGACCGCTATGTGCCGGTGGATGTCTACATCCCTGGTTGCCCGCCCACACCCCAGGCCCTGCTGCACGGCCTGATGAAGTTGCAGGAGAAGATTGACAGCCAGTCCATCACCCGCGAACGCTGGTACGACTCGGATGTCCCGGCGGATGCCATCCCCGTGCCCGTTCTCGGGCCGGACCTGATGGACCCGCGCGATTTCAAGAAAATGAAACAACTCGCCAAGCAAGGCGCCAAGGCTTAATCCCATGACTGATATGACCGCTGAACGCAAACTGTCTGCGCTCGAAGAGCGCTTCCCCGGCAAGGTCAGCCCGGATGCCCGCCCCGGCTTTGAGGGCTTCACCGTGGCTCCCAAAGACCTGCTGGAAGTCGCCACCGCCCTGCGCGATGAACTCGGCTATGACTATCTTTCCTCCGTCACCGCCGTAGACTACCCCGAAGAAAACGTCTTCGAAGTCGTCTACCACTTCTACAAATCCACCGGCGGGCGCGCCCTGGTGCTTTCGGCCCAGACGCCGCGCAACAAGGCCAGCCTGCCCTCGCTCACCCCCCTCTATCCGGCCGCCGACTTTCAGGAACGCGAAGCCTGGGACCTGATGGGCGTGAAGTTCGAAGGCCACCCCGACCTGCGCCGCATCCTGATGTGGGAAGGCTTTGATGGCTTCCCGCTGCGCAAGGACTGGAAAGAAGCCTACTACGAAGAAGAGCACAAGCCCTTCGCCGCCCGCTGGCCGGAAGGCGCTGTGCGCCGCTCGGAAGACCTCAACGCTTTCAGCGGCAATGTCGCCTACTCCAAAGAGTTCATGGCCCAGCCCGATAAGTACGAAGAAGAAGCCGAGCCGCTGCTCTACGCCAAATTGAATGAAGAAGCGGAGAAAATGGGCCGCAACTTCGAAACCGATTTCGTGACCGTCAACATGGGTCCCCAGCACCCCTCCACCCACGGCGTGTTCCGCATGGCGGTGATGCTGGATGGCGAAACCATCGTGGCCCTCAAGCCGGTCATGGGCTACCTGCACCGCAACCACGAGAAAATTGGCGAGCGCAACACTTACCTGCACAACATGCCCTTTACCGACCGGCTGGACTACCTCTCTTCCATGTCCAACAACTGGGGCTATGCCCTGGCGGTCGAGAAGTTGATGGGCAACCGCGTCAGCGTGCCGGAGCGCGCCGAGTACATTCGCGTCATCATGGCCGAACTCACCCGCATCAGCAACCACCTGTGGGCCATCGGCTTCCTGCTCAATGACCTGGGCGCCTTCTTCACCCCCTCGCTGTACGCCATTGAAGAGCGCGAACTGATCCTGGACATCTTTGAAGCCACCACCGGCTCACGCATGATGTGCAACTACTTCCGCTTTGGCGGGGTGGCGCGCGACTTCCCTGAAGATTCCTGGAATAAGCTCAAAGACCTGGTCAACGAACGCCTGCCGCGCCGCATTGACGAGCTGGATGTCTACCTCACCAACAATGAAATCGTGGGCTCCCGCACCACCGGCGTGGGCGTGCTCACCCCGGAAGAAGCCATCGCCTACGGCATGGCCGGCCCGGTCTTGCGCGCCAGCGGCGTGCCCTACGACGTGCGCCGCGCCGACCCCTACGGCATCTACGAGAGCTTCGATTTTGACGTCGCCGTGCGTTACCATGGCGACTGCTACGACCGCTACATCATCCGCATGGATGAACTGCGGCAGAGCCTCAAAATCCTGCAACAGGCGGTCAAGCGCATCCCGGCCGGTTCCGTGCTGGACAAGAACCCCTACAACGTGCGCGTCCCGGCCGGTGAGTCTTATGGCCGCGTTGAAGGCCCCAAGGGCGAGCTAGGCTTCTACATCGTCTCGGATGGCAGCGCCAACCCGCACCGCTACCACGTGCGCGCCCCGTCCTTCATCAACCTGACCGCCCTGGAAAAGATGTGCGTCGGCCAGAAGGTCGCGGATGTGGTCGTCATCCTCGGTTCCATCGATATCGTGCTGGGCGAGGTTGACCGCTAAGGTCAGCCTGCGGAAACGGAGAACAAAGATATGTATGGTAAAGGAATCCTGACCGGCATGAAGGTCACCATGGCGCGCTTCGTCACCACCTATCTGGATGACCTGCGCATGCTCGGCCGCCGCTACTACAACCCCGCCGGCATTGAATACCGCCGCAGCAAGGATGCCAAGGGCATCTTCACTGTCCAGTACCCGGAAGAAAAACTGCCGATGCCCGAGGAATTTCGCTTCGTGCCGTTCCTCATTTATGACGTGATGCCGGATGGCAGCCACCAGGACCGCTGCACCTCCTGCGGCATCTGCGCCAAAGTGTGCCCGCCCCAGTGCATCTGGATTGAGCAGACCACCAACCCGGAAACCGGCCGCCCGGTGCCGGAACCGGTCGAGTTCTTCATTGACATCGACATCTGCATGAACTGCGGCTACTGCGCCGAGTACTGCCCCTTCGATGCCATCAAGATGGACCACAACTACGAACTGGCCTCCTATGACCGGCATGCCTATCACATCTTCAACAAAGAGCGTTTGAGCCAGCCCGCCGAGTACTACGCCGGCATCCGCCCGGCCAACTACTCGCGCGAAGAGGCCATCCGCCGCGAGAAGGAAGCCAAGAAAGCCGCCGCCGAGGCCGCCCGCGCCGCCAAAGCCGCCGAATAACGGCACCTCTATTGTTTGACAAAAGCCCCCGCCTGCGCGGGGGCTTTTCTTTTC
>CAZEQN010000060.1:3726-12911 GCA_964514335.1 uncultured Anaerolineaceae bacterium | reverse complement strand
CGGGTTATAGGTTCGAGTCCTATGCGGGTCACACAAACAAAAAGACCAATCCGGTCTTTTTGTTTTTAAGCGCCTTCACTCACCGAAGACGCTGCCACAGAGTAACTACGGCCCGCCAAACCCCGGCGCGTGTTCAGCCAGAAAATCGGCCAGCAGCGCCCGGTAAGCCGCCGGGTTGAATGTATAGGAAACCGCATGCGGCGCGCCCCAGTCGGTGATTTGCAGCACACAGCGGCCGGGGTTACACGCCGCAAAAATGCGCTCCGAATGCCCCGCATGGGTGACGCCATCGGCGCGGGCATGGATGAGCAGCACCGGCGGCGCATTGCCGCGCACTGCCGCCTCGGCCGAGATGGCCCACGGGTCAAAATCTGCCCTCTGTCCTGCCAGCCAAAGGGAAGCCGGCAGGAACAGCCGTGCCAGCGGCGCGCCAAAAGCCTGCGCCCCGCGTTCGTAGGCAATTGTTGGCAAATCCGCGAAGGCTGAATCTGCCACCACAAAGGCCAGGTCCGGCGCCTCGGCCGCGGCCATCAGGGCGGTGGTCGCACCGTAGGAAACGCCAAACAGCCCGATTTGGGCGCGGCTCAAACCACGCCGCGCCGCCAACCAGCCGACAACGGCCAGGGTATCGCCGGCCTCGCGCGCCCCATAGGTGCCATAGCCACCCTGGCTCTCGCCATGCTGGCGGGCATCCACACTCACCAGGTCACAGCCCAGCGACCAGAACAACGGCGCATGCTCAAGGATGTGAAACCGCGTCCCCCCGCGCCCGTGCAGCATTACCACCCCACATTCGCCCCCGGCCGGGTTTTCAAAATGCCAGCCCGCCAGGTGCGCCCCGTCGCTCACGAGCGTAAAGCGTTGCGGCGGCGGCAGGCCCCAGTCTGCCAGGGCATCTACTAAGGAATCGCCTTGGGGTACCGATACTGGCGTCACACTGAGCAGCAGATTAGCGAGGCGGATGGTCAGGATGAAATAAAGAGTGAGGCTGGCCGCAACCAGCAGGGTGAGAAACCAGACCAACCAGCCACGCCAGGTATATTGGGGTTTCACGTCTGAATCATCCTGCTCTTATTTGTGTAAAGACAGTTGAAAATTTAGGTGGCTTTGGCCCTGTTACCACCATTGTCGCCCATTCCGACAAAATTTTAGCACTCGATTTCATAAATCCGAAGTCCCGATATAGTTTTTCTGACAAAAAAGGTGGACCTAAAACAACTGAAATGTACCAGTTCGACTGGCTGGAAGACGAGACCGAAGACTTCGAATCAACTGGTTATAGGTTTGAGCCCTATGGGGTATTGCCTTCGATTTCAGTTTGGTGTATTGTGAGTCAGTCAACGAACCAAGGAGGATGAGCATGAAAAAGTTAAAACGAAGTCTGCAATTGACATTGGTAGTACTCACGCTGCTGGCGGCCGCCATGCAGGCCGGGTGGACTGGCGGATGGCTTACAACCGAAAATCCCGGCAATAATCTGCTGGTCTGCACCTCCGGCGGGTCAGGCAATGGCTGCGGTGGCGGCCCCGGATAAAGGAACGGTTATCAAACAATTGAATCAGCCCCGAAAACTTCGGGGCTGATTTAGTATGCGTATGTGGAGAAGTTTTGGAACCGCTTGACTTCCCCGCTAGAGAACTTCCGCCCTTACCCCACGGCTTTCTTGATCAGCGCCACAATCTTCTTCTCTTCGGCGGGGGTTATCTCCTTCAGCCCGTAGGCCGCCGGCCAGAGGTTGCCATCGTCCAGTTGGGCGACATCGCTGAAGCCGAGGGTGGAATAGCGGGTGTTGAACTTCGTTGCGCTCTGGTAGAAGCACAGCACTTTGTCGTCTTTGGCATAGGCGGGCATCCCGTACCACAGCCGCGGCATCAACTCCGGCGCGGTGGCGGTGATGATGGCGTGCAGCTTTTTCGCCATACTGCGCTCGGGCTCCTTCAACTCGCCAATTTTTTCCCGAATGGCGGCTTCGCCATCCTCGCGGGTGGCGGTCTTGCGGGCGGCGGCCTTCAACTCTTTGGCGCGCTCCTTCATGGCGGCGCGTTCCTGGGCGGTGAAGCCATCGGCTTTCGGTTTCGTCTTTTTAGCGGCGGGTTTCTTTTCGCTCATAGGTAGTCTCCTTTGTCGGGTTGCTCTCGATTATAGGACATATGGTCTAATTTGGCAACGGCGCGGGGCATCCGGCGGCGGTATACTTGGCGAAAATCACCCTCGGAGGAAACCCCATGCGCAACCCCAAAGCCAGCGTCAAACCCGCCGCCCGCCCAGCCGCCAAACCAGCGGGCAAACCCGGCAGTTACGTCAAGTTTTCAGACAAACTGACCGACAGCCTGAACGACATCGGCCGGATGATTCAGGACCACAAGGACATGATTGACGCCATTCAGGAAGTCGCCCTCGAATTGACCGGCTCGATGAGCACCCTGCACACTCTCACCGTCAAGTACGCCGGCAAGGCCAACCAGATTCTGGATGTGCTGCTGCCGATTCTCAAGAGCATCCCGGTCGTGCCCAAGAACGTCACCAGCCTGCTCACCGAACTGGAAAAGTACACCCAGAACATCATTGACAATGCCGCCAAGACCTCCCGCACCATCACCGATGTGCATGGCGGCCTGCAAACCGGGGATGTCAGCAAACTCAAAGTGCATGCGGGCGAACTCAAAAACGTCACCAGCGCCCTCACCAGCATCCTGCCCAAAAACTAACCCCCCAAACTTTTTCCTTACCTTACCAAACGGCCCGCGTATATAACGCGGGCCGTTTGTCATGGCGTACGCGGGGCATCTGTCCCATTGTTAGTCAGGGGAGGCGCGGCCTATAATTTAATTAGTATCCGTAGAGCCTCCTTATGCGCCGCCGCGATCTATTTCTTTCCCCGACCTCACTGATTACCTTTGGGCTTTCACTTACCCTTCTGTTCGGCTGGTATTCCTGGCGCGGCCAGACCCTCTTTAGCCCGGGCCGCCTTTCCGCCGGCAGTCACGCTGGCCTAACCCTGCAGGGCTGGCAAAACCATGCCGAATTTGAAGCCCAGTGCGCCCTCTGTCACCAGCCTCTGCGGGCCGAGATGGCCGTGCTGTGCCAGGATTGTCATGCCAACGTAGCAGAGGAAGTCGCCGCCCGTGAACCCCTGCACGGTTTATTTGAGCAGGGCGCGGCCTGCCTCGCCTGCCATACGGAACACTTGGGCGCGGATGCCGATTTATCCGCCCTGGCGCGCCCGTTCTTCGACCACGAAACGCGGGATTTCAGCCTCGCCCGCCACACGCTGGATTATGACGGCCGCCCGCTGGATTGTGCCGCCTGCCATTCCGCAACCGCCTACGCCGTGGAACTGCAAAATTGCCAGGGCTGCCATTCAACCGCGTCCCCCGATTTTATGGCCGGCCACACCGCTGCCTTCGGGGCTGCCTGCCTGGCCTGCCATGACGGCCATGACCGTTACAGCGACTTCGCCCATGCTTCTACCGGTTTCCCGCTGGATGGCCTGCACGCCCCGCTGGCCTGCGCCGCCTGCCACGCCCCTGAAAAAGTGGCATTAGAAACCGCTTGCCACGCCTGCCATGCCGAGCCGGAAGCACACTTTGGCCAATTCGGAACAGATTGCGCCACTTGCCATACCACCGCCGGCTGGTCGCCGGCCCGCTTTGACCATGCGGCTGGCATCGCCCTGGATTGCCAGTCCTGCCATTTGCCAGACCGCCCGGCCGAGCATTACCCGGGGCAGTGTTCCACCTGCCACGCCACAGATGGCTGGGTGCCCGCCAGTTTCAGTCATCTGAATCTGGATGTCTCGGATTGCCAGTCCTGCCATTTACCAGACCGCCCGGCGGCGCATTACCCCGGGCAATGTTCGGCCTGCCATACCACCGCCGGCTGGCTGCCCGCCACGTTTGACCATGCCGTCGCCAATGCCACCGATTGCCAGTCCTGCCACCTGCCAGACCGCCCGGCCGCGCATTACCCGGGGCAGTGTTCGGCCTGTCACACCACCAGCGGCTGGCTGCCCGCTACCTTTAACCATTCAGCCGCCGGCGCTACGGATTGTCAGTCCTGCCACCTGCCGGACCGCCCGGCCAATCATTACAACGGGCAATGTTCGGCCTGTCACAGCACCAGCGCTTGGCGGCCAGCTTCCTTTAATCACGCGGTGGCTGGCGCCACCGATTGCCAGAGCTGCCATACCCGTCCGGCCAATCATTTCCCCGGCCAGTGTTCGCAATGCCACACCACCCGGAACTGGGAGGCCAGCTTCAACCACTCGTTCCCCATGAATCACGGCGATGCGAACGGCCGCTGTGAGTCCTGCCATGTGGCCAGCAATTTCAGCGTGCCCTGTACCAATTGCCACTCCCTGAATGAAATTAGTGGGAAACACAACGAAGAAGGCATCTTTAATATTGCTGGCAATTGTCTGAATTGCCATGCCGATGGTGAGGAAGGTGATGGCGGCGGGGATAGCGGGGGCAATGCTGACGGGGATAACGATGAGGATGATGACTGAAACCGCGGGTTGGGTGCAATGAAAGACCCCCGCCGGGCAGAGGCCCGCCAGCGGCAGGCGTTGGCCGTCGGGCTGGTTGTGCCGGATAACTCTCGCTGTGTGCAGTGCGGCATCTGCTCTTACAACTGCCCGATTGGAATTGACGTGCGCCGGCATGCCTGGCTGGGCCAGCCGGTAGCAGACAGCCACTGCCTGACCTGTGGCACTTGCATTGAACGCTGCCCGCGTGGCGTATTGCGCTTTGAGCGCGGCAGCCTGGCGCTGGAACTTCCCGGGGGTGAGGACTGATGCGGCATTTGATTGTCGGCACGGGGGTGGCGGGCCTCTCGGCTGGCATGGCGATTCGTTCAATCCAGCCGGATGCAGAAATCATTCTGCTTTCGCAGGAGCCGGAGAAATACTATTCGCGGCCGGGGCTGGCGTATCTGCTCACCAAAGAAATCCCGGAAAAGCAGCTATTCCCGCTTTCCAGCAGGGAACTTCAGGCATTGGGTCTGAAAATTCAGGCCGGCGTTGTGCGTAGTATCCAGCCGGATGCCCGCGAACTCACTCTGGCAGATGGCACGCGTCTGCCCTATGACCGTCTGTTATTGGCGGTGGGCGCGGCCGCCAGCATGCCGGACCTGCCGGGCATGGACCTCACTGGCGTAGTCAAGCTGGATACGCTGGCGGATGCGCGCCAGATCATCCGTTGGGCGCGGCGTGGCCGGCGCGCCGTGGTGGTTGGGGGCGGCATTACCGCGCTGGAAATTGTGGAAGGGCTGGCCCGGCGCGGCATGCAGGTACATTACCTGCTGCGCAAAGACCGCTATTGGGCAAATGTGCTGGATGAAAGCGAATCACGGTTGGTTGAATCACACCTTAAACACGCGGGCGTAATTCTGCACACCTTTGCCGAGGTCGCTGGGCTGGTGGGGCGGCGCGGCCAGTTGCGCGGCGTCCAATTGCAATCTGGCGAAACATTGCCGGCCGACCTTGCCGCTTTTGCGATTGGCATCCAGCCGCGCCTGGGTCTGGCGCGCGCCGCCGGGCTGACCACCGACCGCGGGATTCTTGTAGACTCATATATGCAAACCAGCGCCGCGAATATCTTTGCCGCCGGGGATGTCGCCCAGGTCTATGACCCTGCTTCCGGAAAATACATCCTGGATTCGCTCTGGTCGCAGGCCCGCGCCCAGGGCCATTGCGCGGGGCTTAATATGGCGGGGCAGGCTACGCCTTATATCAAATCCACCCCTTTTAACGTTACCCGTTTGGCTGGAATCACCACGACCCTGATTGGAACAGTAGGCGGTGGGCAGGATGCAGACCTGATTGGGATTGCGCGCGGCGATAGCGAGTTATGGCGCGACCTGCCGCATGCGATTGCCTGCCAGACCCATAAGGACACAAACCGGGTGCGGGTGATGGTTGGCGAACATACGCTGGTGGGCGCGGTGGTCATGGGTGATCAGGCGCTTTCCCAGCCCTTGCAAGACCTCATTACCCATCAGGTGGATATTGCTGGTATCCGCCCCGATTTGCTGGGCGCCAACGGGAATCTTTCCGCCCTTTTGCTGGATTTCTGGTCAGACTGGAGAAATCGCTATGCCGCGTCATGATGCCCGCCCACTTTGGATAGCTTTCTTTTGTATGGCTGCCCTCACAGCGGTTTACCTGTGGGTGGTTCTGGTTACCGGCTCATTCCCAGCAGCCAGCGACTTCTTTGGACATTCACTGGGCATCCTGGGGTTTCTGCTGATGCTCATGACGGAAGTCTTGTATTCTTTGCGCAAACGCAGTCCCCGCTTCGCGTTTGGGCGTCTATCAGTATGGCTGGAATTTCACATTGTCATGGGCCTGGTAGGGCCGTATATGGTGCTGCTGCACTCTTCATGGAAATTTAACGGCCTGGCGGGGCTGGTAACCCTGCTCACCGTCATTATCGTTTTGAGTGGCTTTGTCGGTCGTTACATCTATACCGCCCTGCCGCGCACGGATGATGGACTGGTGCTGGAAGCGGAGCAAGTCAGCCAGAAAATGCGCGCCGCGCAGGCGGACTTCCAGCAACGGTTGGCAGGTCTGGATGCCCCCGCACGCCAGAGAGTTCAGAATATACTGCGCCGCCCTCAATCGGCTTTGCGCTGGTGGCTGACCCTGCGCCGTTTGCCTGCCGCTGACCGGGCGGCCCTGAATGCCATCCGCCACGATTCGCTGCATTTGGCCGCCTTGCAACGCCAGCATCAGCAGTTGGCCGGGGCAAGGCGGGCGCTCTCTCTATGGCATGCCATCCATATCCCCATTGGGCTGACTCTGTTCACCGCCGCATTCATCCATATTGGCGCGGCAATCTATTACGCGACCTTGTTGCGTTGAATTTACACTCGTTGCTAAGGGGAAGCGAGTGGGTTACGGGATGAGGAAATTCAGCGGATTGACCTTGCCGTACAGCTCGCTCAACAACTCAAAGTGCAGGTGCGGCCCGGTGGAGTTGCCGGTGTTGCCCAGCCCGCCAATCTGGCCGCCCTGGAAAACGCCCTGGCCGCACGAAACGCTGTACGAGTAAAGGTGCGCATAGGCAGATTGCCAGCCGTTGCCGTGGTCAATCACCACCAGGTTACCATAGCCGTATTCAGACCAGCCGGCGTACACCACCACCCCCGCATCCGTGGCGTAGATGGCATTGCCCTCGGCCCCGCCGATGTCAATGGCGGCATGCACGTTGGGGTCATAGTTGTAGCCGGAAATCTGGCGCGAGGTCGTCGGCCACACAAACGTGCCATTGCCCACCGGGCCGTCGCTAATCGCCCCGCATGAGCCGGGGCCGTAGTAGGCCGCCACGGCCGGGTTGCTGCGCGAGATGCGCGGCGGGCCCCAGTCCACCAGTTCACGGGCGCCATTGGGGATAATCAGCCACTCGCCATCGTTAATCGGCGGGTTGTCCAGGTCGGTTTCATAGGGGTCGAGGTTGTTGCCCGGCCATTCCACAATTGCTTCCGGCGTTGTCCCAAAAAACTGGGCAATCGTGCGCAGGCTTTCGCCGGCGTTGTAGCGGTAGTACACGCCATCGGTCGGCATGATGTTTAACTGCTGGCCTTCCTTAATCACGCGCGGGTTGTCCTGCAGGGTGTCATAGTTGCCCCACAGGATGGTCTCCGGTTTCAGGCCGTACTGCTCGGCGATGCTGAACACGCTTTCGCCCAACTGTACCTCATGAATCAGGATATCCACTCGCGGCCGGCTGGGGATGATGGTCTGCGAATTGGCCGCCCGCCGGATGCCCTGGGCGCTGGCGAGCTGGTCTTCAAAGGCGGCCAGCAACGCGGCCTGTTGCGCCTGCTGGGCGGAAAGCCCGGTGGCGGCTTCCAGGGTGGGAGCGGCCATCGCCTGGGCGGTGGCTTGCAGGTCCTGGGCGGCCGCGCTTTCCATGCTGGCGGTCACACGGCTCATGCCCCACACCACCAGCGCCAGCACGCCCACCACCAGCAGGGTGGTGAGGGCGCGGGCGGCCTGCTGCCCCAGCCCGATGCGGCTCAAGGCTTCCAGAATGGCGGTCAGGCCGCCGCGGCGCGGCGGTTCAGGGTCTTGCGTAGAGGGTTGGAGATTGGAGTCAGTCATAAGGGTTTCCGGGGCGGCAGTTTATCATTCTCGTCCGGTGGCGTCAAGCGGGCCCGGTCAGGGCAGGAAGGGCTCGGCGGCCTGGGCTGCGGCATCGTCCGGGCTGCTTGCGCGCTTCAGCACCGCCAGCACCGCTTCGGCAATTTGCGGGGCGGTACGTTCCAGCAGGGCCGGGTCGGGCAGCAGTTGGGCGCTCGGCAGCAACCGGGCGGCCAGCGCCGCCGGCTCGCCGGGTGGCAGGGCGCTGGGGCGGGTGGGCAATACGCCCGCCGCTTCGCTCCAGGCCGCCAGAAACTCCGGCGCCGTCAGGAATTCGGCCAATTCCACCGCCAGCGCTTGGCGTTCGCTTTCCGGGTTGGCCAGCGCCCAGGCCCAGCCGGTCGCCAGCGTAAAGGGCTGGCCGTTGTGGGTCGGCAGCGCCGCCGCCAGCAGGCCGTTGGGGTTGTTTTGCAGCAGCGTGGAAAGCCAGATGACCGCCATGCTGGCGCGGCCCTCATTGACCGCCGCCCAGGCCTGGCCGGGCGAATCATATTGGGTCAGCGAAACCGGCATCAGCCCGGTCTGGCTGGCCTGCTCAAAATAGGCCAGCACCGCCCGCAGTTGTTCCTGTTCCAGCGTGGCCCGGCCGCTGTCATCCGCCAGGCGGCCGCCGCGCCCGAGGTAGAGCGCCAGCGGGTAGAGGGCTTGCGGGTCGGCGGAGGCAAAGGCCAGCGGGCCGTACAGTTCCAAACTGGCCGCCCAGCTTTCAGGGGCGGCGGCCAGCACGGCCGGGGAGTAGGCCAGCGCCAACACATCGGCGGCGAAGGGCAGGGCGTAGGTCTGGTCGGCCTGGGTCGCAAAATCCTGCGCAAAGGCGAACCAATCGTCGGTCAG
The DNA here is from genome assembly GCA_964514335.1 of uncultured Anaerolineaceae bacterium. Taxonomy (GTDB): domain Bacteria; phylum Chloroflexota; class Anaerolineae; order Anaerolineales; family UBA11579; genus SCUK01. The sequence continues at coordinate 3,934 of CAZEQN010000060.1, read as the reverse complement.
GGGTTCGGTCAGGTGGTTATCCAGCGGCCAGACCAGGCCGCGCGTGATGGCGCTGTGCAGGGAGGCAGGCGGCAGGGCCACCAGGTCGGGCAGGGCCAGCGGGGCGGCGGCCGCCGCCGCAGCCAGGCTATCCAGCAGGCTGGCCGGGCCGCTTTCGGCCTTGATGCGCACGGTCACGCCTCCCGCCCGGTCGTCCCCGGCCTGGACT
>CAZEQN010000060.1:0-3716 GCA_964514335.1 uncultured Anaerolineaceae bacterium | reverse complement strand
GCGTACGCCCGGGTTGCGCTCGGCAAAGGCCGCCAGCCGGGCCGTCAGCAGGGCGCCCGCTTCGGTATCCGCGGCCGGGTCAAAGGCGGGCGGCAGCCAGATTTCAAGCGTTTGCGGGCCGTTGCCGGGGCTGGCGGGCGGGGTGGGCGTGGTTACAAGCGGGGTGGGGGTTGCAGCCGCCGGGGACGGCGCGCCGCCGTTGAGGGCGCTACAGGCCGCCAGCAGAATCGCCAAGACCCCCAGGCTGGCGTGGTGCACTATTCTTTTCATGGGTGTATTGTATCGCAAGGCCCGGGCGCTTCAGGCCAGCTTAACCGGCTTGCCCAGCAGCGCCAGTAGCAATTTCACGCTGTTCTGCACATCGCCGTAGTCCACCATTTCAGAAGGTGTGTGCACATAGCGGCAGGGGATGCTCAAACAGCCGACCGGTACGCCGCCGCGCGCCATCTGGATGCCGCGGGCGTCCGTGGTGCCGCCGCTCAACACTTCCAACTGGTAGGGCAGTCGGGCGCGCTTGGCCCCGGCTTCCATCCAGGCCACGACCCGCGGGTCGCTGATCATGCCGCTGTCTTTGACCTTGATGGCCGGCCCGTTGCCGAGCGCCACTTCCATTGTATCGGCGTTGGGGGTGTCGCCCGTCAGGGTGACATCCAGGGCAATCCCCAGGTCCGGGTTCACGCCGTAGGCGGCGGTGGTCGCCCCGCGGATGCCGACTTCTTCCTGGGTGCTGAACACGCCCACCACTTCATGCGGCGTGGTCTTCAACTGCTTCATCGTTTCCACCAGTATCGCCACCCCAATGCGGTCATCCATCGCTTTGGAGACCAGGCGCGCCCCAAGGTCTTCAAAGGGGCGGTCAAAAGCAGCCACATCGCCCACGCTCACTTTTACATCCGCCCGGCGGCTGGCGCCCATATCAATATACATTTTTTCGAGGCCATGTACGCTGGTGGCGGTCTTGTTCGGCTCCATGCCAATCACGCCCACCTGGCCGGTCTTGAGGAAGCGCACCCGCCCGCCCACGGCGTTGCGCGGGTACACCCCGCCCACGCTGGTAAAGCGCACGAAGCCGCGCGCGTCAATGTGGGTGGCGATGATGCCGATTTCGTCCAGATGGGCGGAGAGCATGATGGTCAGGCCATCTTTGCTCTTCTGGCCCTTACGGGTGATGAGGTTGCCGAGGGCGTCCACTTTCATGGAATCGACCTGACCCTTGAGCATCTTCTGTACCACGGCCCGCACGTCGTTTTCGTAACCCGAAGGGCCGGTGGTTTCTACCAGTTGGCGGATGATGTCTTTCATAAGAGTCTCCGAAGGATGGGGGGCGTGGTTTCAGCGCCCGCCCTTGACGGTGTCGCGGGTGAAGTGGCCCAGGGCGGCATGCAGCAGGGCCACGGTGTTTTTCCAGTCATCCAGCCGCACGATGGCGGCCGGGGTGTGCAGATAGCGCCCCGGAACGGAAACGGAAACGCTCGGCACGCCGCCGCGCACCTTGTGCAGCGAACCAGCATCCGTGCCGCCGCCGCCCGGCTGGCGCATCTGGTATGGCAGGCCGTAGGCTGCCGCCGTTTCCTGCAGGTGGGCAATCAGGCGCGGGTCGGAAAGCGTGCTGGAGTCGGCCGAGTAAATCGCCGGGCCGTCATCCAGCCGGCTGCGATAGAGCGTGTTTTCGCGGCCGTCCCAGGTGGGTTGGTCCATGGCCGGGGTGCAATCCAGGGCGATGGCAATGTCCGGGTGGAGGGTGTAGCCCGCCACGCGCGCCCCGCGCAGGCCGACTTCTTCCTGCACCGTAAAGGCCGCCAGCAGGTCTATGTTGGCCGGAGCGTGTTTGAGCAGCGTCAGCAGGGTGGTGACGCCCAACCGGTTATCCAGCGCCTTGCCTAGCAGGCTGGGGCCGAGGCGGGTAAAGCGGGTGGCAAAGGTGGCGAACTGTCCTACTTTGGCCTTGCCGCCGTTGCCGGGGCCGAGGTCAATCCGCAGGGCATCCACGGTCAGGGCGCCGCTGCGCTCGCTGGCGGTAGTCAGGTGAATCGGTTTGGCCCCGATGATGGCCGGATGCTGTTTGGGGCCGACCCATACCGGCTTGCCCGCCAGGGTGGCAACATCCACCCCGCCCACGGCTTCAAAGCGGAACTGGCCCTCGCCATCATCGGCGGTGAGCATAAAGCCGACCTCGTCCATGTGGGCTGCCAGCAGCACGCGCGGCCGGGCGGCGCCCTTGCCGCTTTTGGTCACCAGTACGTTGCCGAGCGCATCCACCTGCACCTCAGCCGGGATGCTCTTCAATTCTTCCAGCACAATCGCCCGCACCGCGCCTTCATCGCCCGAGACCGCGCTGGCGTTGGAGAGGCGTTCCAGCAGTTTCAGTTCGGCTGCCCCGATGCGCGGCGCCTGCCATTTGGGGTTGCGTTTGAAGGCGCTCATGGCTGCGCCTCCCCGCTGGCGGGGTCGTCCAGCCGCAGCTTGTCCATAAAAGTGTCATCCAGAGCGGTGATAAATTCCGCCAGCAGGCGGCTGGCGCGTTCAATGTCTTTCATCTGGATGAGTTCCACCGGCGTGTGCATGTAGCGCAGCGGGATGCTCAAAATGGCAGTTGGGATGCCTTCGCCCGCCACCTGCATAAAGTGGGCATCCGTACCGGAGTGGCCGCCGACATAGACCCCATCCTGAAATGGGATTTCCAGTTTGCGCGCCAGGGCCTGCAACTCGGCCAGAAATTTGGGGTGGGTGTTCGAACCCCAATCCAGCGTGGGGCCTTTGTTCAGGTCATAGGTTTTATGGCCGGGCGTACCCGGGCTTTTGGCAAAGGTTACGTCAATCACCACCGCCAGAGTCGGGCGCAGGGCGTAGCCGCTGGTCAGCGCCCCGAACAGGGTGGCTTCTTCCTGCACGGTGGCAACCGCCCACACATCCCAACGGTGTTTGCGGCTTTGCAGCAGGCGCAGGGTTTCGTGGGCCACTGCCAGGGAGGCGCGGTTATCCAGGCTGTGGCCGGCCAGCAGGTCGCCATCCAGTTCCAGCGGCTGGCTGGCAAACGACACCAGGTCGCCGACCTGAATCTGGCGGCGGGCCGCCGCCGGGCGCAGGCCGGTATCCACCCGCAGGTTGGGCAGGGTTGGCGCGCTGCTGGCGGCTTCTTCCGGCAGGGTGTGGGCGGGTGGCAGTACCACCAGCCCCGGCAGGTCCCCGCTGCGGGTGTGGACCGTCACCAGCTGGCCGGGCAGCACCCGGGCATCAATCCCGCCAATCTGGTCCAGGTGCAGCAGGCCGGCTTCATTGACTTTGGTCACCATCAGGCCGATGGCATCCATATGCGTGACCAGCGCCAGGCTGGGGCGCGGGCCTTTGCCCAGGCCGTGCTTGTGGGCGTGCAGGCTGCCGAGGCGGCCAGTGTGCACTTCATCCGTCAGCGGTTGCCAGGCGCGTTCCAGTATCTGGCGGATGGGCGCTTCGTGGCCGGAGAGGCCCGCCACGCTAATCATTTCCTTGAGCAGAGTCTTGGTGTCTTCCATGGGCATCAGGGGGTTGGGGTGGCGCTGGGTTCGGGCGTGCTGGTACTGGTCGGTGTGGCAGTGGCCGGCGCGCTGGTTGCGGTGGCCGGCTGGGTGGCGGTAAAGGTCGCGCTGGGGGTCACGGGCGTGTTTGTAGGCGTAAAGGTAATCGTTGGTGTGAAGGTCAGGGTCGGTGGCGGCGGCGTATTCGTGCGGGTCGGCGTG
>CAZEQN010000059.1:1264-12934 GCA_964514335.1 uncultured Anaerolineaceae bacterium | reverse complement strand
GCCAGAGATAATTTGCGATGAAGACCCCCCAAACTTCTCCCCTTGCGGCTGAATTTGCGCTGCGGCGCGCCAATTGGCGCGACCTGGGCGCGGTTAACGAATTAGAGAAACTGTGCTTTCCGCAGGATGCCTGGCCGCTGATTGAAATCATCAGTGTGCTGACCTTTCCAGGGGTGGTGCGGATTAAGGCCATGCAAGGGCAGATGATGGTGGGCTTTGTGGCGGGGGAACGCCGACAGGCAGAGAAGACGGGGTGGATCGCGACCATCTGCGTGCATCCGGAACGCCGTGGATTGGGGATTGGCCGAGCCCTGCTGGAGGCCTGCGAGACCCGGATGGGGATGGACCGGGTGCGCCTGACGGTGCGGGCGAGTAACCGCGAGGGCGTGGCGCTCTATGAGCGCTGTGGTTATACCCAGGTGGGAGAATGGCCGCGTTATTACGCGGGTGGGGAAGATGGACTGCTGTTTGAGAAAGTGCTTGGGTAATTCGGTTTAATAAGATTTTGCGAGCAATAATTCAGTCATTGCAAGAAAGGCGGATTCATCTCCGGCGATTGGCCCATTGCCGTGGTTGTAGTGGCGACCGTTTGCGTCCCATTCGCAGAATACCGTGCGCAGCGAGCCGTCCAGGTTCTCGCCTAACTCAAGGGTGAAAAAGCGCGCCCCGTCTGGCAGAAGGCAAAGGGCGAGGCGATAGGCTTCGGTGGGGCGTTCCGGCGGGGGTAGCGTAATGAGGGCAACCCTTCCCGTTGCCAGCGGCTGGCAGGTTACCTGGATTTGCATGCCGGCGGCTTCATCGTGTTGGCCTTCCTCGAGGCCAATCTGCCGCCAGAGGTAGCGCAAAAATTCAGCTCCGTTTTCCTCCAGATTGGTCAGCATGCTGCCTGGTGTACGAAAGAACAGGCCGGGCAGGGCCAGATGGGCAAAAATATACGGCTGTTGGCGCGGTTCAGTCATGCGGACTCCGGGTGATGGCATCCGTCATGCGGGCGATTTCAGCCATCATTGCCACGTCATGAACCCGGACGATGTCTGCGCCGCGGGCGATGGCGATGGCTACCGCCGCGGCAGTGCCGATGGCGCGCTGGTCAGGGGGGCGGTCAAGCGTATAGCCGATGAAAGATTTACGGGAAGGACCAACCAGCAAGGGAAAGCCTAAATTGGTAAATGCATCGGTGCGATTGAGGAGTTCCAGATTCTGTGAAACCGTTTTACCGAAGCCAATGCCCGTATCTATAATGATGTGGTCCGGGGCGATACCAAACTGCCGGGCGGTGGCCACGCGCGCCATGAGTTCAGCCTGAATGTCCTGAATGAGGTTGGTGTATTCGATGCCGACATACCGACCGCCCAGCGCGGCCTGAATTTCTGCATTGCGCGGCTGGCTGCGGTTGTGCATGAGAATAACCGGTACGCGGCGTTCGGCGGCCAGCGGGCCGAGGGCCGGGTCGGCGGCCAGAGCCCAGACATCGTTAATCAGGCTGGCGCCTGCGTCGAGGGCGGCGGCAGCAACTTCAGCCTTGTAGGTATCAATGCTGATGGGCAGAGAGACTTCGCTGGCAAGGGCGCGGATAACGGGCAGGACGCGGGCGATTTCCTCGGCGGCGGAGATGGTTTCAGAGCCGGGGCGGGTGCTTTCACCGCCGAGGTCAAGGATGTGGGCGCCCGCGGCGGCGAACTCATGGGCCTGGGTCAGGGCGGCTCTAACCGGGTCGGCATCGGTAAGCAGGCCATCGCCGGAGAATGAGTCGGGCGTGAGGTTGAGGATGCCCATGATGTAGGTGCACGACCCCCATTCAAACACCTGCCCGCCGATAGTCGTAGGGGCCGGGGTCATGGCGCTGGCTGCCATTTGCGGATGCCGCTTGTGTCCAGGTCTGCCAGCGCAGCGATTACCCGGGCGGCAAAGGCTGGGTTAATGTCAGGGGTCATGATCTCTGCGAGCGGCACCAGTACAAAAGCGCGTCGAAACAACTGTGGGTGGGGAATGGTGAGTTCAGGAAATTCAAAATTCTGATTGGCGTAGTAGAGGATGTCCAGGTCAATTTCACGGGGGCCGTAGCGGAAGCTGGCCTGCCGACCAAGCTCATGTTCTATGTTTTTGAGGTGGGCGAGTAATTCCAGCGGGGTCAGGTTGGTCTGGCCGAGAATGGCCTGATTGAGAAATGCAGGCTGGTCGGTATAGCCCCAGGCGGCGGTTTCATAGAGGCTGGATTCTTTCGTGAGGATTACCTGGGGCAGCAGGGCAGCCCGCGCCGCCGCCAGGTGGGCGGCGCGGGCGCCGAGGTTGCTGCCGAGGCCAAGCGCGATGGGTTGTGATAGATGGTCTTGCATAGGCAAAGTATACATGAGGCGCGTCCTGCTTTGCCAAAGCGCAAAAGGGCGGCTACAATACGCACATGGTTGATGCGACATTTAATTTTCCGCGTGGCTTTTTATGGGGCAGCGCGACTTCATCCCATCAGGTTGAAGGCAATATATCCGGCAACAATTGGGCGCGCTGGGAGCAGGAACCGGGGCGGATACTGGAGGGGCAGCGGGCCGGGCTGGCGAATGACTGGTGGGGTGGGCGCTGGAAGGAAGATTTTGACCGGGCGGCCGAAAGCGGCCAGAACGCCCACCGGTTGAGCCTGGAATGGAGCCGAATACAACCCGCGCCTGACCGCTGGGATGAAGGCGTGCTGGATGTGTACCGCGAGATGCTGCGCGGCCTGGATGAGCGCGGAATGACACCCATGGTAACGCTGCATCACTTCACTGACCCCAGTTGGGTAGAGGAAGCCGGCGGCTGGGATAACCCGCAGGTGGTGGAATGGTTTGGGGCCTATGCAGCCAAAGTCGGGGAAGCCTTGAAGGGCTACGTAAACCTATGGTGTACCATCAATGAACCGAATGTTGTTGTATCGCTGGCCTATTTGCTGGGCGTGCACCCGCCCGGTAGGCAGGATGTGGGGCAGGGATTTCGCGTGATGGCGAACCAGGTTCTGGCGCACGCGGCCGCCTACCGGGCGTTGCACGCGGTACAGCCCGAGGCGCGGGTTGGGCCGGTGATTAATTACCGCAGTCTGGTGCCGCGCCGGCCGTGGTGGCTGCTGGACCGCACCGCCACCTGGATGCAGCGCAAACTGTACAACGATTTTTTTGTAGATGGCCTGCTGACCGGCAAGCTCAATTACCTGTATAAGCAAATTTCTGCGCCAGAAGCAAAGGGCACAATGGATTTTCTGGGTATTAATTATTACACCCGGCAGGAAATCTATTTTGACCCGGGTTCGGCGGCAACGGCCTTTACCAACCAGCGCTTTCATCCAGAGGCAGAACTCAGCCCGAATGGTTTTATCGCCAATGTGCCCGAAGGTTTCTTTGAGGCGTTGAAATGGGGCTACCGTAAGGGCGTGCCGCTGATTGTGACTGAAAACGGGGTGGAGGATGCTGCAGACACCCTGCGGCCGCGTTACCTCGCACAGCACATTCACCAGTTGTGGCGGGCGGTGAATTTTAACTATCGGGTGAAAGGTTATTTTCACTGGACGCTGGTGGATAATTTTGAATGGGACCGCGGCTGGACGCAACGATTTGGCCTGTGGGCGCTGGATGAAGAAACGCAGATGCGTACCAAGAGACGCAGCGCAGATTTTTACGCCGCCATCTGCACCCAGAATGCGCTGACCTCGGCCCAGGTGCGCGAGTATGCCCCGGAAGTGTTTGACCTTCTGTTTCCGGTGTGAGTAGATATGAAGGATGAACTGACCGAAACGCTTCGGCAGCAGATTTTAGAGTTAGAACGGGCTTTGCTGCGCAAAGAGGAAACTGAACTTAAGTTGCGGCGGCTGGCTACATTTCCGGAACAAAATCCGAATCTCGTGATTGAGACAGATACGGATGCCCGAATTACTTACCTCAACCCGATGGCAGAAAGTCTTTTTCCAGAGTTATGGCAACAGGGGACAAGCCATCCTTTTCTTGTTGAAATTGAAAGTTGCATTGAGAGATTTCAGACCGGAGTATCCAGTGTGATTGCCCGCGAAGTAACGATAGGCGCTTCCATCTATGAACAAAAAATATGTTCAGATGTTGAAAATAATCTTGTGCGGATCTTCGCCCATGATATTACGGCATTGAAGGAAGGCGAGCAAGCGATATTGGAATTGGCAGACCATCAGCGCCGGCTTTCCCAGCGGGTGGTTGCAGCACAGGAAGCCGAACGAAGGAGACTTGCACGCGAGTTACACGATGAAGCCGGGCAGGCATTGACGGCTTTGAAAATGAGTTTGGAGGTAGCCCTGGCTGATTATCAGCAACAGGATAAGGGTACAGAGACAGCCCTGCAGGATGCGATTCAATTGCTTGAAAGTACCCGCAATGAATTGCGGGCGATGGCGCACGGGCTGCGGCCCCCGGCGCTGGATGTGATGTCTTTGCCGCAGACTCTGGCGCATTTTTGCGAGTCTTTTGGGGCGCGCACCAGAATAGAGATTAAATTTCAGTTTTCCGGCCAGGATGCACGCTGGTCAGATGTGATTGAGGTTACACTCTATCGCTTTGTTCAGGAAGCGTTAACCAATGTTGCCAAGTACGCGGGAGCAAAGCAGGTACAGGTAACCCTAAGCGAAAGGGAGCAGGAAATTACAGTTTCTGTGAAGGATAATGGCCGGGGATTTTCGGTTTCGACATTGGGCGATTCGCCAGCCCGCTCGGACGGAATGGGTTTGAGCGCGATGCGAGAGCGAATTGAGCTGCTGGGAGGCGAATTTGTGATACTAAGCGAACCCGGCAAGGGAGCAGAATTGCTTGCGCGCCTGCCGCGCGAGGCGAGCCAATGATACGGGTAGTGCTGGCAGATGACCACGCTCTGGTTCGAGAGGGGCTGCGGGCGTTGCTTGAGCGTACCAGCGACATTTCGGTTCTGGCAGAAGCAGCCAGTGGCGAAGCCGCGCTCCAGAAGATAGGCGAGCTGGAGCCAGATGTCCTTATTCTGGATATCGCCATGGGGGGTATCAATGGCCTGGAAGTGCTTGAACTTGTTACAAAAAGTTACAAGGCGGTGCAGGTTGTTTTGCTTTCAATGCATGCGGATGAGTCATTGGTGCGCCAGGCGCTGCGTTTGGGTGCGAAAGGCTATGTTTTGAAGGGGGCGGCTTCTGAAGAATTGATGATGGCTGTGCGCTCCGCGGCGCGCGGGGCGACATTTTTGAGCCCGGTGATTGCGGAAGAGATATTGCCTAAAGTGGCGGCGGGTTCAGCCATGGTAGAAGAGCGCCCGGGGCTGACCGCGCGTGAACAAGAGGTGCTGACTTTGATTGCCAGCGGGCTAACGAACAAAAGCATCGCCTCACAGCTTGGGCTTAGCGCCAAGACAGTAGAAAGCCATCGAATGAATCTGATGGCTAAATTGGGGGCCACGAATCTGGTTGAGTTGCTGCGTAAAGCCATGCGGCTGCATCTGATCGATATGGACTAAGGGAAATTCCTGAGTGCCATGAATGGGGGAATACCTGATTGACCATTGACCAGAACGGGGCATAATTTCTTATATGTTTGAAAGCGCTTTCAAAAAATCTATATTTGTTTTGTATGTATTCTGGTTTGCGTTGTTTGGTTCGGCAGTTCCTGCGAAGGCCCACGCAGACCATATTGTTTTAATTGACCGGGCTACCGTTGCGGGGTATGAATTAAGCCTGTGGGCAGAAGCCATGGAGTTGATTGCGGGGGACGTGAATCTGGCGGGGCAGGTGATGCTGGCCGGGCTGCCAACGTCGCCGGACGATATTGTGGTGCGGTACATCCTGGAGACGGACGCTGGTGTGGATACTGTAGCGATCCCCTTGATGACAGCCTATGGTCTGGAGCATCATGCCCGAATCAATTTACCCGCGGCGGGCACCTATAATGGTCGGGTGGTGCTAGAGAATGCAGAAGGGGTTGTTGGAGAAGTTTCTTTTGAGATTCAGGTTGTACCGGATCGGGTGTCCATAAAAATTCTGATTTATGCATTGGGGGTTTTTACTGCTGCGGCTACAGTATGGTTTGCGCGTGAGGGAATCCACACATGGAAACCCAAAAAAGTTTTGCGACGCAAGTAAGTAAATCAACCCAAAAGGAGAGAAGAAATGAGTGTCGTTAGTCAGGCTTCAAAGCAACGTGACCGTTCAGGATGGATGGATTGGCTGAACAAGGCAGGCCATGAGAAGGCCCTGTGGATCTATGGCGCGATTGTGATTGCGCACTGGGCTGAACATCTGGTGCAGGCGTATCAGGTATTTATTCTGCGCATGCCGCGCCCGGAATCACTTGGCGTACTGGGAATGATGTTCCCCTGGCTTATCCGGTCCGAATTGTTGCACTTTGGCTATGCTCTGTTCATGCTGGTTGGATTATTCCTGCTGCAGCCCGGATTTAGCGGGCGCGGGCGAGTGTGGTGGAATATCTCGCTGATTATTCAAGCGTGGCATTTCATTGAGCACAGCCTTCTGCAGTTGCAGGCCGTTTTGCAGACCACTTTCTTTGGAGGTGCGGTTCCAACCAGCGTGTTACAAATTTGGATTCCGCGGGTAGAGTTGCATCTGATTTACAACGCCATCGTCTTTATTCCGATGGTGATTGGTATGTATTATCACATGTACCCACCGAAGGAAGAGCGCAATACGCCGTTTGAATGCACCTGCTCGCGGGTGCACTAGATTGTTTTTGAAAAATCCCTGACCTTGGGGTATAATCTCGCCCGCCGTGCTTCACAGCATGGCGGGCGATTTTTAGTGGAGAGATCGCATAGTCTGGCCGAGTGCGCACGCTTGGAAAGCGTGTATACCGCAAGGTATCGAGGGTTCGAATCCCTCTCTCTCCGCCATCGAAAAACCGGCTGCAAGGCCGGTTTTTCGCTTTAAAGAAACCGGGGTATTGCGGCCAGCCAGACCAGCCCCATGACCAGGCCAACCAGCCAGCCGGCGAGCACGTCTGAAACATAATGAACGCCCATGGCCACCCGTGCCAGCCCAACCAGCGGCCCCCAGAGTAATAAAACCAGGCCAAACCATAAGGGGCCCAGCCCCCAGGCAACTACGCCTATCAGCAGGCCGCGGGCGGCATGGCCGGAAGGAAACGAGTGCGGGTCGGTTTTGCGGTAGATTTGCCCCCAGTCGCCCTCGGGGCGGCGGCGGCGGATGGTGAACTTGAGCGCCATCACAATCAGGGCGGTACCGAGGATGGCGATACATAGAAAGCCGGCGCGATATTTCCAGCCCGCATCGCCAAACAGCCAGAGCAAGAGCAGACCAGCGAACCAGAACCATGAATCGCCGGAGTGACCGAGGAAAACGGCCAGCGACCGGAGCGGGCCGGGTTGCTCGGCCACCCGCAGGCGCTGGGAGGCGGCGGCATCAGCCTGTAACAGTCTTGCCAGAGTCATTGGGTTATTATTTCGCGGCGAGGTCGGCGCGAATCATTTCCAACTGGTGGGGCTTATCGACATCCATCCCGATTTCAGCATAGGGGCACATGACCGCCCGGGCTTTGAGCCCCAGGCGTTTGCTGATTTGTTTGGCGGCGGCAGGGACATCCACCAGACGAAAGAGGATGAGGAAGAGCGTGTCAAAGCCGACCATGGCAGCCTGCTTGAAGACATTTTTACGGGTGGCTTCCAGTTGATTCCACAGGCCGCGTTCTGAAAGGATGACCCAGTTCTTAACGACATTCATGTCGCCGCCGGTCACCTGGATGCCCTTGAGTTTGGTGAAGGAGCGATTGGAGCCGGGGAAGCGGGCTTCCATCACGCTGCGCTCCACGAGGTTGTAGTACATATCATCGTCGGTTTCAAGGCAGGTGGTGATGGTCCAGTCGGCCATTTCGGCGGTGATGGTGGGGATGTCTGAAGAAACAATCAGGGTGTGGGTGGCTTCCGGATTGAGTTCCACTACCTTGCGTACGCCGGCGCGGATGTTATCCACCATGCCGCCCTGATTGGGGACGTAGTGGAGGGGTTTGGCGCAAGTCAGGCCGTGCTGGTCGTCCAACCCGATGATGATGACATTCGTTACCAGTTTGGAGCCGCTCAAGGCATCCAGAATCCATTGCGCCATGGGCTTGCCGGCAACATCCACGAGGGCTTTGGATTGGCCCTGGGTGAATTCATACAGCGGTTCTTCCGGTTTGGGAATACCGCCGGCGGTGATGATGGCATCCATGGTCAGTTCAACTCCTGAATTTGCGGTTCCAGGGCGAGGGTGTCCAGAATCTCATCCAATTCCTGATGGGTAAGTTTGCGGCCTTTGCCGGCGGCGGCAATCAGGGCGGCTTCCATCATGTTGGTGCCAAAGGAGCGGCCTTCCAGTACCGGGGTGGCGGTCACCAGCGCTTTGACGCCGGCCTGTTTGAAGGCGGCTACATCTTCCGGGGTGGTGGTGTTGGTGAGGATGATTTTGCCATCCAGCCGGTCAGGCATGTGGCGTTTAATGTAGTGGCAGTCGCCGGCGATGATGGTGGCCCACTGGTAGTGCTCTTCGAATTTGGGAATGCGTTTTTCCTGCTTCTCGCCGGTGGGGTAAATCCATTCAAATGGCAGGCGGCCAGCAATGGGCATGAGCAGGGCGGCCATGCGCTTGACTGCCTGGGTGGTGTGCAGAGGCAGGGGGATACCGAGGCCGAACATCAGGTCGCCAAAGACAGTTTCATAACCGGCATCCACAAAGCTGCGGGTCATGCCCCAGCGGTCGGCGCCGAGAGTGATGAAGGCGCGTTTTTCCTTAATCAGGTGTCCGAGAGTCTTTTCCAGTTTGGGGAGGGCGCGGGCTTCCAGCGTGTTTTTCAGGCCGGTGCCATCCACAATCGGGGTTTTATGAACGAAGCGCACCATGGGTTTGACGGAATGAAGTGGGTACCAGCGGTCATCCACCAGCAGGCCGAGGTCTGCGCCGCCCACGCCGAAGGCATCTACTTCGCCATCCAGTTCCTTGTATTTCTGGGCGGCGGCTTCCATATCGCCATCCATACCCATGCGTTCGATGCTTATTTGTTCGCCCAGCAGGTTAACTTCAACAGCTTTGTTGCGTTTGGAGGACCCTAAACTGATGCTCACGGCTCGTTTCATTGGCGTTCCTCTGGTCTGGTTTGGTCTTGCCGGGGAGTATACTCCAAATCAGTTAGGCCCAAAACATGGGCGTTGGGTGAACGTTTAGGAGGCGTATTTGGGGGCAGGCGGTAATCAGTGTATAATGCGAATATCGCAATGGGGGCAACGGATTGGTCAAACCAAATCTGCAGGAGGATTCACGTATGCTCCCGAACTACGCCTACTTTAAGGGCAGTATCGTCCCGTATAGTGAAGCAAAAGTTGGAGTGATGACTCACTCTTTAAATTATGGCACGGCTGTTTTTGGCGGCGTGCGCGGTTACTGGAATGAGGAAGAAGAAGAACTGTTCATCTTCCGCCCGATGGATCATTACACGCGGTTTCTGAATTCGGCCAAACTGATGGTGATGGATCTGGGGTTGACTGCGCAGCAACTTACTGACATCACGCTGGAATTGTTACAGAAAGAGGGCCACCGGCAGGATGTGTACCTGCGCCCGTTGGCGTACAAAGCCGATGAGTTAATTGGCGTGCGCCTGCACAACCTGACCGACGAAGTCACGCTGTTTGCGGTGCCGTTTGACCGCTATGTGAGCAATGACACCGGCGCGCATGTTACGGTATCGTCCTGGCGGCGGGTGGATGACAATATGATCCCGGCGCGCGGCAAAATCGCTGGCGCGTATGTCAATACGGCCTTCATCAAGACCGATGCGGTGCGGGCCGGGTTTGATGAGGCGCTGGTATTGAACGTGGACGGCCATTTGAGCGAAGGCAGCGCCGAGAATATCTTTATGGTTAAGGGTGGCAAAGTCATCACCCCGATGGTGACGGACAATATCCTTGAAGGGATTACGCGCAACAGCATCATCGAGCTGGCAAGGGAAGAACTGGGCCTGGAAGTGGTTGAACGGCACATTGACCGCACTGAAGTGTACCTGTGCGATGAGTTCTTTATGACCGGCACAGCCGCGCAGGTGACGGCGGTGACGAAGGTAGACCACCGGGTGATTGGGACGGGCGAGATGGGCCCGGTCACAATGCAATTGCGTGAATTGTACGGTAATGTGGTGCGCGGCAAAGTCAAGAAATACCGCCATTGGAATCAGCCGGTTTACGAAAAGATGATTGTTAAATAGATTGACTTGCTGATTTGACATTCGCGGGCGGCGCAAGCCGCCCGTTTGTTTTTGGCGGCTATAATGGCGGCCAATCGGTTGGACCGGGTGAGTTATGACGCATGACCTGAATTTTGATGAAATCCGGCGCTACTCGCGCCACCTGCTGATGCCCGAAGTAGGCCTGTTGGGGCAGGCCAAATTAAAGGCTGCCTCCGTGCTGGTGGTGGGCGTCGGGGGGCTGGGCTCGCCTGCGGCGCAGTATCTGGCGGCGGCCGGGGTTGGGCGGCTGGGACTGGTGGATTATGATGTCGTTTCGGAGAGCAATCTGCAACGGCAGGTGCTGTACGGGCAGGCCACGCTGGGCGAGCGCAAAGTCCTGGCGGCCCAACGCCGCTTGCAGGACCTCAACCCGGGGATTGAAATCCTGGCCTACGATGAGCCTTTTACCAGCGCGAACGCGCTTCGCATCGCCAGCGGCTATGACCTGGTGCTGGATGGAACCGACAATTTCCCGACTCGTTATCTGACCAATGACCTGTGTGTGAAACTGGGTATCCCGAATATTTACGGGTCTATCTTTCGGTTTGAGGGGCAGGTGAGCGTGTTTGATGCGCAGGCGGGGCCGTGCTACCGCTGTTTGTTCCCTTCACCGCCGCCGCCGGGCAGCGTGCCTTCCTGTGCCGAGGGCGGCGTGCTGGGAGTGTTACCGGGAGTGGTGGGCAGCCTGCAAGCGACCGAGGCGTTGAAAGTTATTCTCGGGATTGGCGAGAGTGTGGCCGGATGGTTGTTGCTGTACAATGCGCTGGATGGCGGGTTCGACCGCATCCGGCTTAAGAAGAATCCAGACTGCGTGGTGTGCAGTAAACCCATTGAGGAGATCCAGTTAATTGATTATGAAGAATTCTGTGGCGTACCGGCCTTTGAGCCGGAGTATGGTTCGGCAGGGGCCGACATGGATATGACGGTGAAGCAACTGGCGGCTGAACTGGCCGCCGGAGGATTGACGGTGGTGGATGTGCGCGAGGCGCACGAGCTGGAAATTGCCGCTATACAAGGGGCGCGACACATTCCGCTGGGTGAACTGGCCGGGCAAATGGCGCAATTGGATATGCACGGACGCTACGCCCTGTTATGCCGGAGTGGCAGTCGCTCGGCGCGAGCGGTTGAACTGTTGCGGGCGGCCGGCTTTCGGGATGTGCATAACGTAGCGGGTGGAATTAATGCGTGGACGAAAGAAATTGACCCCTCGCAGCCTCTGTACTAGCATTCGAATTCTGGCAAACGGAACACTATGAGAAAATATACGGGCAAAAAGATTCTGGTGGCATTGGCGCACCCGGATGATGAATCCTTCGGGATGGGCGGGACATTGGCTTACTACTCCAAGCACGGGGCCGAGATTCATCTGGTGTGTGCCACGCGCGGCGAGGCGGGGACGATACCGGCCGGGATGCTGGCCGAGGGGCAATCCGCGGCTGAATTG
>CAZEQN010000059.1:0-1254 GCA_964514335.1 uncultured Anaerolineaceae bacterium | reverse complement strand
ATTGCGGGAAGGGGAACTGCGCTGCGCGGCGGAGAACCTAGGGCTGGCGCAGGTGGATTTTCTGAATCATCGCGATTCCGGCATGATGGGTTCAGATGACAACCGTCATCCGGAGGCGTTTGTGGGCGTGCCGCTGGAAAAAGTGACCGAAGCGATGGTGCAAAAAATACGGACTTTTCGGCCAGATATCGTCATCACTTTTGACCCGGTGGGGGGCTATCATCATCCGGACCATATTCACATTCAGCGCGCTACTGTAGCGGCGTTTGCGGCTGCCAGTGACCCGGCCCGGTTTACGCAGGCGGGCGAGGCATTTTCACCGGCGGCGCTGTACTTCAACGTCTTCCCGCGGCGGCTGATGCGCACGCTGGTTAACTCAATGGATTGGGCATACCGGCAGCGATGGGCGCATAAAGTTGCAGGTGTGTTGGGGTTATCCATCCCGAATGCGCGTGAATTTGGGCGCAACAAGGATATTGATTTGGTGATGCTGGCCGGGGATGAGGACTACCCCGAGCACGTGCTGGTTGACTATCGGGAAGTGGCGGATGCCAAAGACCGGGCGGATGCCTGCCACGCCAGCCAGCTTGATTTTGGGCGACAGAGCGGTAACCGCGCCATGCGCCTGATGCGGCGGCTGCAAAAGCGGCGCGACCGCTTTATGCGGGCATACCCGGAGACACCCAAAAATTTTCGCAGCCGGGAATTGTTTTCGATTTAGAGATTCCTGTGGAGGCAATCATGGCGAAAGAACACATGCCCCGGCATATTGTGGCGGTGGATGCGCTGGTCGTAAACGCGAGCGACGAGATATTGATGATTGACAGCCCAAAGCGCGGCTGGGAGTTCCCAGGCGGGCAGGTAGAAGCTGGGGAAACTTTGCATCAGGCTCTGGTGCGTGAGGTACGCGAAGAAACAGGGGTGGAGGTGAGTATTGGGCAACTGGTGGGTGTGTACCAGAATATTCGCACAGATATTTTGATGCTTGGCTTTTTGTGTAATTATTTGGGCGGGGAGCTAAAAACGAGCAGCGAGAGCCTTGGAGTAGAGTGGGTGGCGCGCTCGGCCGTGCTGGAGCGAATGCATGTGCCATTCATACGGCAGCGGATGAAAGATAAACTGGATTTTAGTGGCCGGGTTATTTACCGGGCCTATCGCAAGGAACGCAACGATTTGATCGATACCTATGAGGTTGTGGAAGAAAGTTGGATCTAGCGGTTTCCACAAAGTTGCCGCCTTTCGCCCTTGCGTTTT
>CAZEQN010000058.1:0-12986 GCA_964514335.1 uncultured Anaerolineaceae bacterium | reverse complement strand
TGGTGGTAAGGGAGTTGGCAGATTTATATGGTTAAAAGCTTTTGGAAAAGTTGAAGTAAATAGCACTTTTCAGCAAGATAGACAGTTTCTACATCGAAAGTTCACTTTTTCCCTGTCAACACCAGATGGAATCTCAGGACATCATCTTGAACCTGTTGCTGAAAATACTGAGCTAGAAACTATAGTCAGATTATTGGAATTCGACGGTGCTTACGAGAGAGTTGTTCCTAGGAGGCCTGCAACCATTGGGCAGAGAATAGTCGAGCATTGCTTGGAATATCTTCTTCTCACGAGGATGCCTAATATTATCCTAGAAGATGAAGAAGAAGGATCAATCAATCTCGATGAAATGTATGAAACTCTAGTTGGTAGTACTTCTCGCGGAAGTTTCAAAGTCAGAGATCATAAGTTCGACATCAACCATTTCTATCTGAGTGCATGGTCTGGCTTGAATCACCACATTAGCTATTGTGCCAACAATCGAGTGGTTCAAACAGACCATCTATCTAAAAGAGTTCCAAACTTGCCTGCTGAAATAATAAGTAGTAACGGCGAGGAGCTCGTTTATGCTGGATACTTATCTTCTAGTTATCTAGACGACAAAGTTAATGAAGAAAGAACCGGTTTTGCGACAGTTGGCGAAGCAACTGAAATGTTTCCAGAGGAAGTGCCTTTTCTTGAAATTGCCGAAAAGGCAGTCGAAATAGTCCGTGAACACTTGTCTCCGTATACCGAAAAGACACGCGAAGAGAAAACAGAACAGATTAGAGAGTATGTAAATAATAAGGCACCCGAATTTCGTCATATACTGAAAAACCATTCAGAGAAGTTAGATGACATTCCCCCCGGAGTTACCGAGAAAAATCTTGATGCCCAGCTCCATTCGATTCATAGACAGATTGAGTCACAATTAAGAGATGAGGCGCAAGAACTGATAAATAACATTTCCGAAGATGATGGTTATCAGAATCAGTGGGAAAAATTTTCTAAATTCCTTGGTGAGTTCAATGAAGTAGGAAAAGCTAATCTTGCAAAATACATTATCCATAGAAGGACTGTGCTTGCTCTTCTGGAAAATGCTCTAAAGAAGCAGGATTCAGGAGATTTCCTTAAAGAGGAAGCTATCCACAGACTTATCTTCCCTTTGAAGACAACTTCGGACGATATCACTTATGACCAACACAATCTTTGGATAATTGATGAAAAGCTTGCTTATCATCAATATTTGTCTTCCGACTTGCCATTGAGTAGGATAAAGGCTATTGAATCCAATTCCTCAATAAGACCTGATATAGCAGTATTTTTTGACGGAGCGTTTGCAGCCGTGGAAGAAGATCCTCCATTCAATTCAGGAATAGTGATTTTTGAGTTCAAGCGGCCCATGAGAGATGACTACGATGATCAGGAAAATCCTATTGCACAAGTCTATAAATATGTGGACGAAATGAGGCTTGGTAAATCGAAGGACAAGGATGGCCGAATACTTAACGTGTCTACTGCTGTACCTTTTTACTGCTACATTGTCTGTGATATTACTCAAAAGTTGAAAGAGCAAGCTAGGTACTATGGTCTGAGGCCAACCCCAGATTCCGGCGGATTCTTCGGTTACAACGATCAAATTAATGCTTATCTAGAGGTCATTAGTTTTGAAAAACTCTTGGGAGATTCAAAGAAGAGAAACCGTATCCTCTTTGACAAACTCACTTCTCCAGATCTGGATTGAATCGATTCTTCTAGATCTCAACCAGTTCAAAGGGATTTTTCGCGCAAACATCATTTTCATATCAGGTTTACAAGTATAATCAACGCATGAAACTTCAATTCGGGCCGCGGCCTGCCCCGGAGGCCGTGGCCGCCCTGCTGGCCGATGCCGCCGCCCGTGACCTGGTCACTGCCCGCCGCGCCGCCCTGCTTGAAATCCTCTGGCGGCAGCGCGGCCTGGCGCGCCCGGCCCTCATTCGCATGGTCGAAGCCCGCCTCGGGCGCGGCTGCTTTGGCCAGCACGCCTGGGAAGACACCTTCCAGCGCGACATGCAGGCGGTCAAGCGCGCCCTTAAGGCTGCCGGGCACCAACTTGCGTATCGGCGCACCAAAGGCGATGAGGGTTATTACCTGCGCGGCGAACCGCGCCTGCACCCGCAGGTGCAGGCTGCCATCCGTGGCGCCCTCGCCGAACTGGACCCGCGTCAGGTGGCCGCTTACACCCGCCTGCAACCCGCCCAGCGTTTTCAGCAGGGCGCACACTTGAGTACCCTCATCCATCAAATACGCCCGGTCGTGCCTGCCTGATGAACTTCGAGGAATTCCTGCGCCGCGTGCTCGCCGCCCTGGACGCCGCCGGAGTGGAATACCTGCTCGGCGGCGCGCTGGCGGCCTGGGCCTGGGGCGAACCCCGCGCCACCCAGGATATTGACCTGGTGGTTAACCTGCAACCGGCACAGACCGCCCGCCTGTCGGCCGAGCTTGAAAAAATTGAGATCTATGTCCCGGCTGAAATCATGCTGGAGACCGTGCTGGAAACGAGGGCCGACCTCGCCATCAATGCCATTCATGGCGCGACGGGTTACAAGGCTGAATTCTTCCCCCTGCGCCCCGGCGATGAATTACGCGCCGCCGCTCTCGCCCGCAAAGTGGCGGTGGATTACGGCCCCGCGCTCGGCCGGGTGTTCGTGCATTCGCCCGAAGACCTCATTCTGTACAAATTGCATTATTTCAGTTTGAGCCAGCAGACCAAGCACATCCGCGACATCGCCGCCATCCTGCAGGCGCGCCGCGCCGACCTCGACGAAGCCTACATTCGCGGCTGGGCGGTCAAACTGGGCGTAAACGCGCTGTGGGATGAAATCCTCGGTCAATTGTCTGACTCTACAGATTGATTGCTCCCCGTAATCACTCCGTAGCCTAGCCCCTTGTGGGCGTTATTTGCTCATCTTCCCCTCTCCCCGCTACTCCAAAAACTGCACCCGCCCTGACTCCAGCTCATAGGTCGCCCCGACCACGCGTACCTTGCGCTCCGCCAGCAATCCGGCGAACCACGGCGTGGCCTGAATGGCGGCCACCGACTGGCGCACATTGGCGACAATCGCGTCGGGCAGGTTCTCACAGTCGGCCGCCGCCGGGCGGATGGCGGCAATCAATTCTTCCAAATGTCCTTCAAAGGCCTGACCGCTGCGGGCGGCGATGACCGCCCCGCAGTTCTCATGCCCCAGCACCACCACCAAACTCACCCCCAGCACGGCTACCCCATACTCCAGCGAGCCGAGCGCCTCGGGCGAGGCCACATTGCCCGCCAGCCGCGCCACAAACAGGTCGCCGATGCCGGTATCGAAGAGCATCTCGCACACTACCCGCGAATCGGAGCAGGTCAGAATCGCCGCAATCGGGTCCTGGCGGCCGGCATCCACATCAAACTCTTCAAAGACACGCTGGTAGACATGCGGTTCATTGTTTTGAAACCGCAGGTTCCCGGCTTTCAATCGTTCCAGAGCGGCACGCGCAGAATGGGGCATGCGCAGGTTATCCCACGCCGTTAAGCATGTGCGCCCGCGAATTCGCGGGCGCACCAACGGCCAGCGGCATCCGCCGCCGCACCGCAACCTGTCCAAAAATTCTAGTTCGGGTTTAACAACCCCGGTTTCAAAAACTGGGCGAAGTTCGTGGCCTTGAGGCGGTTCACCAAATCGGCCTGGGCCGCGCTCCACACGCTGCGCATCGGGCAATCGTGCATCGGGCAATCATCATCGCCGTTCACGCATTCATTCAACGCAATCGGCCCGTCAATCGCTTCAACCACATCCAGCAGGGTGATTTCCTCCGGCGCGCGGGCCAGCATCACGCCGCCGCGCGCTCCGCGCATGGTTTGCAGCAGCCCGGCGACCGAAAGCTGGGCGACAATCTTGGCCAGAAACGAAAGTGGGATTTCCTGATGCTCGGCAATCTGGCTGGTGGCGGCTTTCTGGTTGGGCCCCAGTTGTGCCAGATATAAAATTGCCCGTACGGCGTAATCGGCCTGTCTTGTAATCTGCATGGTGGCTTCCTTTAATCAGCAATTCCGATAAAAAACATCTATATAGGTATTGTAGATTCGCAGGCCGGATTCACAAGGGACGGGTGTCCTCATTAACGGGGGACATTTTCGCGGTTGCCCGCGCCCATCCATGATATTATTGCCGCGCTCTATTCAAGAAAGACCGCAGCCCCGGCTGCCCGGAGGACATTCCCCATGAAACAAATCACCGTCGTCGGCGTTGGCTATGTGGGTCTCGTGACCGCCGCCTGTTTCAGCGACCTCGGCAACCGTGTCATCGCTTTGGATATTGACGCCAACAAAGTCAAATCCCTCGAAGCTGGCAAGATGCCCATCTACGAACCTGGCCTCGAAGAACTTGTGGAACGCAATGTCAAGGCGGGCCGCCTGTCCTTCACTACCGATTATCCCGCCGCTCTGGCCGATGCCGAATTTGTCTTCATCTGCGTGGCGACTCCCTCCGGCGCGGATGGCGAAGCCGACCTGAAATACGTGGCCGCCGCCGCCCGCACCATCGCCGAAACGATGACCGCCCCGCTGATTGTCATCAACAAGTCCACCGTGCCGGTCGGCACGGGTGACTGGGTCGCCGACATCATCCGCCAGCACCAGCGGGAAGCCATCCCCTTCTGGGTCGTGTCCTGCCCTGAATTCCTGCGCGAAGGCTCGGCCATTGCCGACTTCATGAACCCGCACCGCACCGTGTGCGGCTCGCTCGACCGTGAAGCGGCCGAAAAGGTCGGCCAGCTGCACCTGCCGCTGCGCGCCCCGCAGGTCATCACCGACCTGCGCACGGCGGAGATGATTAAATACGCCTCCAACGCCTTCCTCGCCACCAAGATTTCCTTCATTAATGAAATCGCCAACATCTGCGAGCAACTGGGCGCCGACGTGGTGGAAGTGGCGGCGGGCATGGGCTTTGATGAACGCATCGGCCATCACTTCCTCAATGCCGGGCTGGGCTACGGTGGCTCGTGCTTCCCCAAGGATGTCAAAGCCCTGGCCTTCATGGCCGAAGAGATGGGTGTACAGCCCCAGATTTTGAAAGCCGTGATGCAGACCAACGACGAACGCCGTGCCCGCACCGTTACCCGCCTGCAGGAAATGGTCGGCGATTTCAAGGGCAAGACCATCGGCATGCTGGGGTTGGCTTTCAAACCCAACACGGATGATATGCGCGACGCGCCCTCGCTGGATATCGCCGAGGCGCTGCTGGCGGCGGGCGCGATTGTGCGCGGCTACGACCCGGTGGCGATGGAAGTCGCCGCCCCGCTGATGCCGGCGGTGCACATGCAGCCCGACCCTTACGCTCTGGCCGAAGGCTGCGATGCCCTGATTATCAACACCGAGTGGAATGAGTTCAAGCACCTGGACCTGGAACGCCTCAAGGAACTGCTAAACGCCCCGATCATCATGGATGGGCGCAATATCTATGACCCGGCCCAGATGGCGGCCCTCGGTTTTAAATACGCTGGCATCGGTCGCGGTTACAACGGTAACGGTCAAAAGAATAGCGCGCATGCCGGCTGACCTTCAACACCCGCCAGTCTGCGATTACGAAGGCTCGGACTACCAGCAAAGCTTCTGGGAGCAGGGCGGCCGCGCCTATGAAGATGGCGCCGAAGCCGTGGCCCTGCGCCGCCTGCTGCCGAAAAGCGGCCGCCTGCTACTGGAAGTCGGCGCCGGGGCGGGCCGCAACACGCCCCGCTATGCTGGCTTTGAGCGCATCGTGCTGATGGATTACTCCACCACCCAGATGCAGCAGGCCCAGGCGCGCCTCGGCCGCAGCGAAAAGTACATCTACGTCGCCGCCGATGTCTACCGCCTGCCGTTTGCCCCCGGCCTGTTCGATGCCGCCACCATGATTCGCGTGCTGCACCATATGGCTGAGCCGGAAAAGGCCCTCGCCCGCGTGCGTGCCGCCCTGCAACCCGGGGCGACCTTTATCCTTGAATTCGCCAACAAGCACAACCTCAAGGCTATCCTGCGCTACCTGCTGCACCGCCAGAGTTGGAGTCCCTTTACGCTGGAGCCGGTCGAGTACCTGCCGCTGAACTTTGACTTTCACCCGCGCGCCGTGCGCGGCTATCTCACCAAGGCGGGCTTTACCATTGGGCGTATCCTGACGGTGTCGCATTACCGCATCGGTTTCCTCAAACGCTGGGTGCCCACCCGCCTGCTGGTCTGGCTCGATTCGCTTGCCAGTCTGACCGGGCCGCTGTGGCAGCTCTCGCCCAGCGTGTTCGTGCGCGCCACCGCCAGCGGGGCTACGCCGGTTGCGGCTCCCGGGGCGTTCTTCATCTGCCCGGAGTGCGCCGCCCCCCTGCCAGAAGCGCAGGCCGAAACCCTCACCTGCCCCAATGGCCACCGCTGGGGCATACAGGACGGCATCTACAATTTCAAGGAGTTGCTGGGTTAGCGCTTCTCCCCACGCCCACAAGGGGCTAGGCTACAACGGATAGTAACCATCTCCTCAACAAAAAACGGCCGGGCATTCACCCGGCCGTTCGCATTTCAATCTCAAGACCTACTGCCCGGCCAACTCCTCATCAATAATCTGGGCGAAGACCTCATACGGCTGCGCCCCCACCACTGCGAGGCCATTAATAAAGAAGGTCGGGGTTGAGCGCACGCCCAGGTTGGCGGCAAAGCTGTAATCTTCCTGCACGGCGCTGGCGTAGCGGCCTTCCTCCACGCACTGGCTGAAGTTCGTCATGTCCAGCCCCAGCGCTTCGGCGTATTGCAGGTAAGACTGGGGGCTTAAAGCCAGTTCCATGCTGAACAGGCGCTCGTGGTATTCCCAGAACATACCCTGCTCATTGGCGCACAGGGCCGCTTCGGCGGCCGGGATGGCATTCGGGTGGATGCTGCTCAAGGGGAAGTCCTTGAAGACATAACGGATGTTATCGCCGTAGGCTGCCAGCAGCAGGGTGCGCACTTCCAGGTTGTGGCGGCGGCAGTATGGGCACTCAAAATCGCTGAATTCAATAATCGTTACGGGGGCATCTGCCGGGCCGTAGGTTGGGTCATTGGCCCCAATCGGGATGTCGTAGCGGGGCGCTTCTTCCGGCGGGGTGATGGCCTGCCCGCCTGCCGGCGCGGCGCTCTGGGCGGCGGGGGCGGCCGCACTCTGGGGGCTGGCGGCGGCCCGGCCCCAGGCGGCGTAGCCTGCCAGCAGGCCCGCCAGAAACGCCACTGGCAGCAGGGCCAGCAGCAGGTGAGACTTCTTAAAGGTAAAGGTGATGCGCTCATCTTCCGGCCGCGGAATCGGCGGCAGGGCGCGCAGTTCTTCGTCAGTGAGGGTGGTTTGGTCGTCGCTCATGGCGGCGATTATAGCACTTCGTTGCCCGCTACGATGACGATGTGCTGCCCGGCGTGATGGGTGAGAAAGAGGGTGCGTTCTTCCGGCCCGTCCAGTTTGAGGTCGCGCGCCAGTTCATCTATATCCAGCGGCGAGCCGCGCTTCTTAATCGTCAGCCGCCCGACATTGCGGGCGCGCAGGGTTTCGCGCAGCCGCTTGAGGCTGAAGGGCTGCCAGTCCTCCACCGGCCAGGCGCGGGCATAGGGCGTGGGGCGGTGGTCGTCCGCCATCAGGTAGGCGATTTGCGGGTCAATCAATGCGGCCCCCAGTTCGGCCCCTACCACCGTTACCAGCCCAGCCCGCAGCACAGCCGCATCCGGCTCGTAGAGAAAGCCTGCGGGGGCGCGCACCGGCAGGTCCGGCACGTGGGCATCCGTCAGGCTCTCGCCACCGGGTAACAGGGTCGCCCGCCGCCCGGCGGTCTTGAACCCGCCGAACCACAGCACGGCTTCTTTCAGGTCGCCGTTCAAAGACACGAACTCGATTTCGCAGTCATAGCCCGTCAGCTGGTCGAGGTCGACTCCCGGGCTGACCTTGACTGCCAGGTCCGGCCAGCGTGCCAGCCAGCCGCGGATTACGGATAACGGCGGGCTGTACTGCTCTACATTGAACAGGCGGCGGCCTTCGGCATCCCGCCGGGCGGGGTCAAAGAAGGCGGCATAGTTGCCGCCGGAGATTGGCAGATGTTCCAAATCAGCCTGTACGAACTCGGCCGGCCGCCCCAGCGCGGCGGCATTGGCCCGCGCCAGCGCCAGCCGGAAGGGGTCGCGGTCCACGCCCACCACCGGCGCGTGCGCCGCCAATGCCAGCGTATCCCCGCCGATTGAGCAGCCCAGGTCCAGGATGCGCCCGCGGCCGGCGAAGCGCGCCGCGCGGTGAACGCTGACGGCGTGCGGGGTGGCCTGCTCCAGCGCCGGACGGGTGAAGTACATCCGGTCGGCTTGCGGGAACTTGCCCTCGGCTTCGCGCCGCAAAATGGCGGTTTCCAGCGCCGCGCGTGCCAGCTCGCGCGGGTAGCGTTTGGAGAGCATCCCGAAATCCGCCAGGAAATCTTTTTCGCGCGGCTCAAACGCCACCGCATCCGCCAGTACCTTCTGCCCGAACGGGGTGAGTAATTCCTGAAATGCGGTCAAATCCATGCCCGCAGTGTAGCACGGTAAAGCGCAGTGTAGCACGAGAAGCCGTCCCCCAAAGTCAGATATAATCGCCCCATCCCCAAACACCCCCGGAGGCACGCCCGGTATGGCACACACCTATTCCCCGATTACCGAAGAACACCTGATGATTCAGCAGGCGGCCCGCGACTTCGCCCAGAAGGAAATCGTGCCGATTGCGGCCGAGTTTGACGAGAGCGGCGAATTCCCGATGGCGACGATGAAGAAGATGGGCCAGATGGGCTTCATGGGCATTGAAGTGCCCGAAGAATACGGCGGGGCGGGCATGGACACCCTCGCCTATGTCCTCGCCCTTGAAGAAATCTGCAAGGCGGATGCCTCGCACGGCACGATTATGTCGGTCAATAACTCGCTTTTCTGTCACGGCATCCTCAAATACGGCACTGAAGAACAAAAACAGAAATATGTGCGCGGCGTCGCCAGCGGCGAAAAAATCGGCGCGTACTCCCTCACCGAACCGATGTCCGGCTCGGATGCGGGCACGATGAAAAGCCGGGCGGTCAAGGATGGCGATCACTACATCATCAATGGCCGCAAGTCGTGGGTGACCAGCGGCCCGGTGGCCGACTATGTGCTGCTCTTCACCATGACCAGCCCGGACGGCGGCCACAAGGGCATCAGCGCCTTTCTGCTGGATGGCGACACCCCGGGCCTGATTCGCGGCAAAAAAGAACCCAAGCTCGGCATCCGCGCTTCGGCCACCAGCGAACTGGTGTTTGAGGACTGCCGCGTACCCGCCAGCGCGCTGCTGGGCAAGGAAGGCGAGGGTTTCAAAATCGCCATGACGGTGCTGGATGCCGGCCGTATCGGCATCGCCTCGCAGGCGCTGGGCATTGCCGAAGCCGCCTACGAAGCCAGCGTGGCCTACGTGCGCGAGCGCGAGGCCTTCGGCCAGCCCATCGGCCAGTTCCAGGGCACGGCTTTCAAAATCGCCGACATGAAAACCCGCATCGAGGCCAGCCGCGCCCTGATTCACAATGCCGCCCTGGCCAAGATGCGCACCAAAGGCACCGAGGAACGCTACACCCTCGAAGCCAGCATGGCGAAACTGTACGCATCCGAGACCGCCATGTTCGTCACTCATCACGCCGTTCAGATTCATGGCGGCATGGGCTACAGCAAGGAACTGCCGGTCGAGCGTTATTTCCGGGATGCCAAAATCACCGAGATTTACGAAGGCACCAGCGAAATTCAGCGCATGGTCATCGCCCGCATGGAAACCGGCCTGCGCTAACTGCCTCACCCCCGGACCCCCCTCTCCGGAATTCTTCGAATTCTTGGAGAGGGGGAGTCGGATGCAGAGAGGCGGGGTGAAGCAGAACCAGCAATCTAGATAACCCACCCCTAATTTACGAAATTGACCGAATACTCCCTTCTCTAGCATGACTGAATCCGCCCGTACCTCACCCCCCAACCCCCTCTCCATAGTCATGGAGAGGGGGAGTCGAGCGCAGCGAGATGGGGGAGAGGCAACCGCATGACCGAATCCGTCCGCACCCTCCTGGCTGACCTGCGCGCCCACCTGCGCTGGACGCGCGCCTCCTACGCCCTTTTCAGCGGCTTCGTGTTGCTCATCCTGCTCATCCTGTACGTCTGGTGGCCGCTGGCCGAGGAGTACTTCGCTCTCTTCAACCCGGCAACTCCCCTGTGGCGGCAGCTCGACTGGCTGCTGATTAACATCTTCCTCTTCATGTCGCTGATGATTATGGCGGGGGCCGACCTGAAAGCCGACCTGCCGATTATCGTCGTCGGCCTCATCGGCGGCCTGGTGATTGAGTCGTGGGGCACCCAGACCGATATCTGGCACTATTACACTTTTGAACGGCCGCCGTTGTGGATTATCCCCGCCTGGCCGATTGCCGCCCTCTCGATTGACCGGATGGTGCGCTTCCTCGGCCTGCTCACCGCCCGCCTGCCGCGGCCGCCCTTCCAGGTCGCTTACTGGCTGGTGTTCCCGGCGTTCTATGCCCTGATGCTGGCTTTCGTTGCCCCCACTTTTGGCAAGTCGCTGACCCTGGCGGCGCTGACGCTGTGCGCCTTTCTCATCCTCACGCCAACGGATTACCGCCTGGCGGTGTTGAACTTCGCCGCCGGGGCGGGCCTCGGCTATTACCTCGAACTGTGGGGCACCACCCGCCTGACCTGGATTTACTACACCCTCGAACAGCCGCCGTTGTTCGCGGTGCTGGCGCACGGTATGGCGGCGGTGGCTTTCTGGCGGGTGGTGGTGCTGTATAACGTCTTTCGGCCGCGGCTCGTTAACCTCATTGCCCGCCCGCAATCGCTACCGACCCTCGCCAATGACCAACCCTGACCCCACGACCATCCTCGTTGCCCAGACCACGCCGGGGGCGGAAATCGCCGCCCGCCTCGGCCTGCGCCCGGCCCGGCCGGTGGCGCTGGTGATGGGTGGGGCGGGCAAATTGAACGACGCCGACCGCGAGCGCCTCGAAAAACAGATTCACGAAGGCCTCGCCCCGGCCCTCGCCCGTTGCGGCGCGGCGGTGCTGGATGGCGGCACCGACTCGGGCCTGATGGGCATGCTGAACGCCGCTCTGGCGGCCCTCGGCTATGCCGGGCCGTACATCGGCGTGGCGCCGGTGGGCAAACTCGCCCAGCCGGATGACCCCCGGCCGGATACCTACGCCATCGGCCATCAGCACAGCCACATCGTGCAGGTGGAGGGGCAGGAATTCGGCGAGGAGCGCGGGCCGTTGTTCGCCCTGGCGGCGGCGCTCTCGGCCGGGCAGCGCACGCTGGGCGTGCTGGGCAATGGCGGCAGCGGGGCCGAAAAAGAACTGCTGGAAAATGTGCGTCAGGGGCGGGAAGTGCTGCTGCTGCGCGGCAGCGGCCGCCTCGCTGATGAACTGGCGGATGCCCTCGAAGCCCCGGCCATTGCCCGCCCGACCCTCCAGCAACTGGTTACTCTAGGCCACTTCTCTATCTTTGATATCCGCAACCCGCCGAATTTTCTGGAACAGGTCGTCGAGCGCAAACTGGGGGCGTGAGGCGGGGCAAGCCTGAAATGATTTTTCTCTGTGTCTCTGTGTCTCTGTGGTAAAGATCGTAAGCAATCACCCCCAATCTCTCCCTGTGTACTTGTGTACCTGTCTCCCTGTCTACCTGCTTTCTCCCTAAATCTCTTTCCCGCGCAGCCGCCGGAAGGCATTCACCAGCGAGACCAGCAGGCGCGAGCCGACATAGTAATAGTTGTCATAGGCGCCCAGCGGCGTGTAGCCCAGTTTGGCGGCCAGCCCGGCCGAAATTTCGGTGGCGGCATCCCAATGCGGCTCCACGCCGTGTTCCAGACACCACAGAATTAATTCCGCCGCCGCCGCCGAAGCCAGCCCTTTGCCGCGGTACTTGCTATCGGTGTTAATCTGAATTTCGATGCCCTTGGAGGAGGCCGCGCCAGCCGCGGCGATGCACACCATGCGCTCGCCGTCCAGCACGCAAAACCCGATGCCGCGCGCCATGAAGTCCTCGGCCGACTTAAACCCAAACAACTGCTCTTTGGTGATTTCCTCGCGCTGCGCCGCAATCTGCTCGGCGCGCGGGAGGTCAATTTGCTTCATTGTGAACTCGGGGGCCAGTTGGGCACGCAGCGCCCGCAGCGGCTCGGCGGCCAGATGCTGGCTGCTGAAGGCGTAGCGTTTGCGCACCACCAGCTTCCCGGCGTGTAGCGCGGTAAACAGGTCTTTCCAGCCCGGCGCGCCGAACAATAACTGCGAGAAATTCGGCAAGGTTTCAAGGTACGCACGGGCGGCCGGGTGGCTGGCATCGCCCCCCACGATGTTTAGCTTGATTTTCGGCATGTTCAGGACCAGCACGTCCGGGCGCTGGGCGTCATTGGCCAGAACCTGCCCCATGTGGCCTTCGAAGATGGCGGCCGCCATACAACTGCCGGCGTACTCCGGGAAGTAGTGGGCCAGGTCAAGCTGTTTCGTTTCGGTGATTGCTTTCATGCGCTGCGCCTCGTCAGGTGGGTTTTGCCATGCGGTAGTCTATTATCCCTCAATACGGCCTCCGGCGGCGCAGGTTGCAGGGAATGGGGGGCGAATTTGAGGAAGTTGCTCTGTTGCAGATATGCATAGTTTAGATTCTTGTCATCCCGAGCGTAGCGAGGGATCGCGGCCAGCGCCCTTCTTTCAGACCGGCTCACTGGAAAGCAATCCCGACTCGCGACCCTTCGCTTCGCTCCCTTCGACTGCGCTCAGGGCAGGCAGGGTGACAAGGGTTTTCTATCGGCATCTCTGCAACACAGCAGTTGCGAGCTACGATTTGCCACTTCTCATTTGCCATTTGCATCTCTCCCCGCCCTCGTCTTTTACGCGGGTTATAATCAACCCCAACCCCGCCCCTAACCGGCGGGGCGCGTACGACCCATGACGTCAATCGAAGAAATCAAAGCCCGGCTGGATAT
>CAZEQN010000057.1:0-13054 GCA_964514335.1 uncultured Anaerolineaceae bacterium | reverse complement strand
AGCGCCGCGGGCATGCAGCCATTCCAGCAGCCCCTCTGCATTGCTGACGATAAAGGTAAACAAGGGCGAGAGCAGGGCCAGCCCGGCGGCCCGGCCAACCGAAAGGCCGCGCTTTTGCAGCAGGTCGGCCACCAGCCCATAAGCGGCGGTGGCGGCCATGGCAAAGACGCCGGCAATCATGAGGTTGAAGGCGATGCCGGGAACCGCGGCCGAAAGTCGGGCGAGCATGGCGGTCATGAGAAAGCCGAAGTGATAGTAAGAAATGGCATAGCCGGACAGCCAGGGGTCATGCGGCGGCAGGCTGGGGGCGGTCAGGGCAGCGTTAATAAACGCCAGCTCCATCGGTTTTTCGGTGAAGGTGATATCGGGGTAGTGGGCGCGCAGCAGGCTCAACAGAGCAAAGGCAATGATGAACACCGCTTCCACGGCCAGCACCGTGCCGCTGTTTTCTGCCAGCCAGGCGCGGCCAGCGCCGGGGTCGCGGCGGCTGGCCCACCAGCTCAAGCCGGCCAGCAACGCCAGCGCCAACCAGGCCCCGCCGAGGTCATTACCGAGCAGGCCAAGCGAGCTGGGCAGCCAGAACAGGAAGCCCCAGACCAGCAAGCCCAGCGGCCGCAGGAACGCCACCCCGCGCCCCGGCAGGTGCGAAAACAGGCGGAAAGCCAGCGGGAAGGCCAGCCAGCCCACCAGGCTGATGGCCAGCAACCAGCGCAGCCACACAAACAGGTCGCTCATCGGTTACTCTCCTGCGTCCAGAACTTGATAAATCGTGAGGTCGCCAGCGGTGAAAACCGCCCGCCAGTACTGGCCCTCATAATATTCGAACTTTTCCAGGCCTTCGGGCTGGTAGGTGGCCTGCTCCAACTGGCCGACGATGATGTATTGCACATTGTATTTGTTCAGGAAGGCACGGGCGCCGGCCGGGTCAATGGTGTTATAGAACTGCGCGATTTCTACCGCCCGCGCTTCGACAGTGCCGGGAACACCCGCCACCCGTTGCTGAATTTGATGCCACTGCCAGCCAAGAACAGTAGGCAGGCCAGTATTGATGGAAATGCGGCTGCCCCAGCGGTATTCGCCCGGCACTTTGGCTTCGACGATGACCGGCGAGCCAGCCACATTCTGCTGCAACCACTGGATGGCGGCATGGTCCTGCGCCAGCACCAGTACTGAATCACGCTCGGGATAAGTGGCGTAAGGCATGTAGTCCATGCCATCCAGAGTGAGGGGCGCGCCGGGGGTGTAACGGTCTGCGATTTTGCCGGCCGTGCCGAGCAGGGTGAAGAGTGCGGCGCTGGCGACCAATAGGCCAAGGCCAACCTGCCAGACAGTGCGGAAGGGGGGCAACCAGGCGCGGGCGGCGCGGGCCGTCCAGCCAAAAGCGGCGGCGGCGCTGACACCAAACAGGACCCAGACCTGCAAGTAGAATTTGAAGACCGTGTTCATACGGCCGATATCGCCCGCCAGCACGATGACTTCGACCATCAGGGTGAGGAACAGGCCAGTACCGAGCAGGAACAGCACCAGGCGTTTGGATTCCGGCAGGCCGGGGCGCACTAACAGCACCGTCACCCACAATGCCAGTGGAATCGCCAGCCAGTGAATCCGCACACCGAGGCCGTGCAGGATA
This sequence comes from uncultured Anaerolineaceae bacterium, assembly GCA_964514335.1. Classification (GTDB taxonomy): domain Bacteria; phylum Chloroflexota; class Anaerolineae; order Anaerolineales; family UBA11579; genus SCUK01. The sequence goes on along the minus strand of CAZEQN010000057.1, from coordinate 11,424 downwards.
ATCAGGGTCAGGCCGGTGAGCAGGCCAAGGGTGGTCAGAATGCCGGTGTATTTGTTCAGGTTACGCAGGGCGGAAAGCGGGGTGGCCGCCAGCCACTGGCGGGTTTCCCAGGCCAGCCAGGCGACAATCGCAAACAGGGGCAACCCCCAATGGGTAAAGTAGGAACCCAGCGGGGTGTGCGTACCCGTCCAGCGGCGCACCGCAGAGTAGCCCTGGGCGTACCAATCACCATAAGGCTTGAAGAACAGGAAGGACAGCCCGGTAAGCAAAAGAATGGCAGCCAGCGTGAGGCCGGCGCGCCAGACCGGCTCGGGCAGGCGGGCTTCCAGCCGTTGCGGCGGAGGCGGGGCGTTGCGCCACACGGCGTAGCCGATGACCACTGCCGCCAGGGCGAGATAGGTGGGCAGGTCCCAGGTATTGATCGGGCGCAGCGAGCCAATGGCGATGCCGCCCAGCAAGAGGCTCAAGCCAATCTGGGTCGGGCGCTGGCCGCGCCAGCCGCGGCCGAACAGCACCGCCAGCACAAACCCAAGCGCCAGCAGGGTGACCGGCAGGGCAATCATGTGGGCGTGCAGGTCAGCGTAGGTGAAGGTGAACCATGGGAACTCGGTAATCGGTTCGACATCGCCCGGGGCGGGGATGACGCGGCTGGGGATCCAGTACCAGTCGCCGCGCCCAAAAGGCAGGCCAACGCCATTGGCGAGGTTTTCATACAGGCCGCGGATGGCCCAGGGCAGTTTCAGCCAGAAGGGGGCCAATACATCATACGCGCCCTGTGAGCCAATCTGGGCGAAGCCGCGGAAAATCATGCGCAGGCTGCCGAGGTTGCCGAGGAAGACCACCGCCAGCGCGCCAGCCAGACCAACCAGGTAGGGCGAGAAACGGCCATCCGCTTCATCCTCTTCCCGGCTGGCTTCGTATATATTCCAGACCGCGGAGAACACGCCGAGGGAAAGCAAGCCAACAAGAGTGGGCAAGATGAGGTTATAAGCCAGGGAAGGCACGATACCGAGCAGTTTGACCGGCACGCCCACGTAGACGAAACCCCAGTAATAGTAGTTGATGTAACCGCCAGCGAACCAGGGGTCATAGGGCGGGAAGGTTGTGCTTTTCAGGATGGCATTGAAATAGGCGAAGTCCATCGGCTTTTCGCCACCCTTGCCGGGATGCCACAATTCCGGGTTGCCGAGGCGCACAAAGAGCATGAACAGGAAGCCACCGAGGAAGAGGGCTTCGACACGCAGGAAGTAACTCCAGTTCTGGCGCAGTTCCATGGCCAGCTCTGCCCGCTGCCGCCACGCCAGCGCCATACTAACCAGCGCCAGCAGGAACAGCACCGCCAGAATCATGGGGCGCGAGGTTGGGATGCCCAACGAGCCGCCCAGCCAGACAAAGTAGGCCAGCAGCAACAGGCCAAAGCCGCGCGCCAGCGGGTAGCCCCTGTCCGGCAGGCCGGGCAGCGCCCAGCGCACAATCGGGTAAGCCAGCCAGCCGAGCAACAGCACAAACAGATACCAGAGGATGACGGTCAGGGGCTGGGAGCGATTCATCAGCCCCTCGACATTGAACAACTCACTCCAGGTGCCCCCGGCCTGCTGGATGGCGAGGCGCGCCGGCGGCAGCAGCAGGCTGGCGGCCTCGCCATCGGCGCGGCTGGCCTGCAGGGGCGAAAGATGCCGCACTTGAGATAAATCCACTGTAGCAAACAGGCTGGCGGCCTGTTCGCGTGAGTAGGCTTCAGTTTTCTTGAACAGGAAGACTTTGGGATGGTCGTAAACGGTAAAGGCCTCTTCGGCGGGCTGGTCGTTGATTACCAGCGGGCCAAGGGTCGGGTTGCTTTGAAAGACCTGAATCAGTTCGAAGCCCAGATTTCCCTCAAACATGCCCGGCTGGGCGATGTTGTAGCACTGCTCAATCGTCAGATCTTCCGGGCAGCCAACCAGATTGCGATAGTAGACGATGTTAAGCGGGAAGCGTTCCGGGATGCGGGGGGTGCTGCCCCACTGGCGGCTGGAGGAAATGGCGATGTATTCGGCCCGGTCGAGCGTATCGAGAAAACGCTGCAACTGCTGCGGGCTGCTGTTGGCGTACATGTCAAAATGCAGGTCGCGCTGGTAGATGCCGCCGTAGCCATCGTAGCCGCCGGTGCGCAGCGGCAGACCATCATCCCAGTTGGTTTCGTTGGCAATGGCGCTACCCAGCAGGGTGACGAGGCCGCCGGCGGTGATGTTTTCCAGGCGCAGGTAGATGGTCTGGTCGCGGGTGACCGGGACGGGTTGGGAGAAGGTGAAGACTTTGTCTTCGGCACGGCCACTGGAAAGGTCGAGGGTCAGGTCACTGGTGGCGAGGATGCGGGTGTATTCCGGGTTGGCGCTCAAGGTCAGGCGCAGGGTTTGCTGGGTGGGGCGTTCCTGGGATTGCAGTACAAATCCGGCAAATACTTCAGCCACCGTGGCTTCTTCGGCGACTTCAACAGAGGCCTCATAGGGAGTACCACTGCCGAGAGCTTCGGTGGCGGGAGTGAGCGCCAATACCTGCTCGCCGCCGGCGGTGAGCAGCCGTAACTGCGGGTTTTGCATTTCCAACGGGCCCTGGCCGGGGGCAAGGTCTATCTGGACCTGATACGAGCGCCCGGGTACCAGCAGCAAAGGCGTATTTGGAATCAGGGTGGTTTCATGCAGGCCACCGTCTGGAAAATCAAGCGTGGCGGTGGCAGTGACCAGCGGGGCAAAGAGGTCCTGGCGGTCATAAATCGTCAGGATGACCAGACGCTGTTCGGGTGGGAATACCGCCGTCTTGAGATTGAGCTGCGAGATTTCACCGGTAGCACGCGCCAGGAACTGCATCTGGTAGGGCGACTCGGGGGTGAGGGCATAATCGTACGGGAATGAGAGCTGCTGGTTGGTGACACCCAGGTTGTTTTCAATCGGGGCGGTCAGCGGGCCGGGGACATTCTGGTAAATCCAATGGGTGGCAGCGAGGCGGGTGACCGGCCGCGGGTAGATGGAGACGAATGCAAAGGCCCAGATGGCGGTGAGAGTGAGGGCTGCACCGCCGAGCAACCCGGCGGCCCAGGGCAGAGCGCGCTGCCAGCCGCCACCTGCGGCGCGAGCGCGCGCCCAATCCCACAAGGAGACCACGGCATAGCCCGCCAGCACGGTCAGGCCGGGGTAGGAGGGCAACTGGTAGCGCATGGTGGGGTTGAACTTGAGCGATTCCCAGATAAAGTAGAAACCCACCCAGGAGAGCAGAACGATGTGCCGCGCCCACTCGCCGCGCAGGCTGCGGCCGGCGGCGAGGAAGTAACCGCCAAAAGCCATCAGGGCCATTGGCAGGCCCATGCCCCACAGGATGAGATTCTGGGCCGAGAACCAGAGCGGGCGGCGCGCCCACTGTACGCTGGGGGGCCAGTCTACATCGCCGGTTTGCTGGGCAATCAGGCTGCGGAGGGTGTCCAGCCAGCCTTCGTTGAGCGAGAAGTGAAAAAAGGTCGGGCCGTTGAAGGCGTAGGGCTGGGCGATACGAAAGACGACCAGGCTTAACAGGGCGGCGATGGCAACGTAGACGATGGCGTTCCAACTCATGCGCGGGCGTTCATCCGGGGCGAGGCGCAACAGGCGCACGCCCACCGCCAGCGGCAGGGTGAAGGCCACCACGACCAGATTGATTTTGGAGGCAGCCGCCAGACCGAGCGCCAGGCCAAAAAGCAGGTAGGGCGCGATGGACCAGCGGCGCAAACGGACTTCGGCGGATTCATCCACCTCATGATTGAGTTCGGTGGCGATGAAACAGGCGGTGGTGAGCGCCAGAAAGGCAAAGAAGTTCACAAAATTATCGACCGTGAAGAAGTGGGATTGCTGAATCTGCATCACGGTAAAGGTCGAGAAGGTCGCGGCCACCAACGCGGCGCGTTTGCCATACAGGCGCTCGGCCAGCAGAAAGACAAGGAATACTATTCCCAAATCCATGAAGGCCGAGAGGGCGCGCCCGACGAGGTTAATTTCGCCCCAGCCGGTTTGCTTGAGGGTTTCACCGACATAGCGCACCAGAAACAATGGGAATGTGCCATAGACATAAAACCCACAGCACATATTCTTGGGGTTGAGGGTTGAGGTATCGGTATTAAAGTAATCGCCGATGTTGTTTACGGGCTGGATGGCGGTTTCGACGCTGGTCAGGAAGCGTTCATCCGGGTGCAGGCTCTGGTCGGCATCCCAGTCCAGCCCCACCAGGCGCAACCAGCCGGCCACCAGCAACAAGCCCGCCAGCAGCACATAGGGCAGGCTGGCGCGCAAGGCTCGCAGGGAATCGTTTCGGGCGCGGTTTTCCATAACTGTTTATTGCCCTGCCGGGACAAGGAAAACGATAAATTCCTTGAACGGAGTCTCGGAAGAGAAGAGCGAATAGGAGGCCTGGGGGTAGAGCGACTGCAACAGCGCCAACCCTTCGGTATCGTCATATTTCAAAAGGAAGAGCTTGGCGCCCGGCAGGGCAACCGTTTCCGGCGCGCGCTCGCGGGTCATGGCGGTGTCACGGCCGGGCTGGCCGGCGGCAAAACCGACCAGACGCGTATCCACCCAGTGTGGGAAAGCCAGCACCCAGGCTTGCTCCGGTGGAATACCCGCTTCGGCGTAGGTCTGGATGACCTCGCCCATTTCAGTGGTGTTCCAAGCGCGGTTGGCATATTGCAGGCGGTAGGTTTCAAAGGTCATAGTGTAGTTGGTCATAGCCGCCAGACCGATGAGCGCCGCACCCAGCAAACCAGCCACCCAGCGGCCGCGGCGCGTGCCGAGGCGTTCTTCCACGCCACGCAGCAAGCCATCCAGCGCCAGCGCACAGAGGATGAAGACCATCACGGCGGCGCCGCTGGCGCGGTTGGGAGCCGGGTTTTCATCCGGGTAGGCCAGCACGAGAATAGAAGGCAGCATCAACAGCGGGACGGAGAGCAGCAGGTAGAGGTCCTGCCAGTGCTGGCGGCGAATGTAACGCGCCAGCACGAGGGCCGCGCCCAGCACAAGCAGCGTACCGGAAACCAAATCGAGAACAGGTTTGTTGGGGATGGTGACCGGCCAGATATTGCCCGCCGTCCAGTTAAACATCTTCAGACCATTGCCGAGATTCTGCAGAAAAATTAACAACGGAGAACCGGGTAATTCGCGCTCCACGGTGGAAAGCCGCGAGAGGGTGCGATAGTTGAAGGCGCCGGGGTCTTCCAGGGCGAAGCGGGCGAGCGGCAGGAACAGCAGGCCCGCCACCAGCGCCAGCAGGCCGAGATGAATCAGAACCTGTTTGCGATTGCCAGCGGATTGCCGATGGACCAGATACAACACCACTGCCACGACAATCGCGATCGGCAGGGCGCGGATGGGGGTGTAACCGTGCAGGCCAATGCCAAGGAAGATGCCCGAGAGGATGAAATCATTTCTGGCGCGCCGCCGGATACCGCGCAAGAGGTAGAAGAGGGCCGGGGCAACGAAGGCGGGGTAGAAGATGAAGCGCAGGGCGACGCGGGCCTGAATGTTGAGCCAGGTGGACATGCCGCCCAGGAAGACCGCCAGCAAACCAACGCGCGGCCCGCCGACTTCCTTGCCGAGCAAATAGACATAAATGAGCGAAAGAAAACCGAGGGTGGCGGTAACGATTTTCAGGGAGAAGAACGAAGCGCCGGTATTAAACAGGTTAGCGGCGGCGGCAGTGAGGTAGAACTGCAAGGGTTCGCGGCCGGTGTTGCGGGTGAAAAAGATGCTGTACTGACCGGCGAGCACATCCATTACATCCAGGAGTTTCTCGGCCTGGTCGCTGAACATATCGGCCGGGACGCCTTCGAGGCGGAAATAGCGGAAGAAGGCCGCCGTGGCAAAGGCCAGGGTGAGCAGCAGGCCGGCGCGGGTGATGCGCAGGTTCCAACCCGGGCGGGTGAGGAACTCGCCCAGGCGCAGCCACCAGACCGGCGGGTGCAGGCGAAAAGCCAGCACGGCCAGCAACACGGCCAGCCCCAACTGGCGCAGGGCAAACAGCGGAGTCGCCAGACCGGCCAGACCGCTACCAGCAAAGAGCAGGGCAAACAAGAGCAAAATATAGGCCAGCAACTCACGCCGGGGGCGCGCCGCCCCCAACTCACGCGGCCACCAGTGATTGACGGCGGTTTGGGTGGGCTGCCAGAGGGCCCAGAGTGAAAAGCCAAAGCCAAGCGCCCACAGGGCAAGGTTTTCGGCGGTGAAACGGTTGCCGCCAAAAGCCCAGAAGGCCAGGCCGGTGAAAACTGCACCGATCAACAGCGGCAGGAAGCGGACGGCCAGAGAATCGGGGGCGGTTTCATCGGCCGGGCGCGGTTCAACCAACGGCCAGTGCTTAAGAAAATGAGCAAAAACCCCGATAGTGATGGCGATAAGAAACCAGATGACACCCAGAAGAAGCATGCTACTGAACCCTTCGCGGGGCTGGTCCTGATTGAAGGTGGCCTGGCTAAACAACCCGACGGCCAAAGCCAGCCAGGCCAGCCACGGGAAGGCGCCGGTCGGTTCAAGGTCTGGCTCGGACGGGGGAATGATAGCCGCTTCGGGCAAGGGCGCCACCACCGCCCGGCCTCTGGCCCGGACCGCTTTGGCGGGGGCCTCTTCGACCATTTTGGCGGGCGGCGCGGCATCAGCCTGGCGGCGGCGCGGGGCGGGTTTAGCGGACGCGGCCGGAGGGGTAGGCTGGGCGGTTGGGCCTTCCGGGCGCGGTTCGCCGCGTGCAATCGCCTTGAGATAATCCAGCAACGTGGGTTCCGGCTGCGGTTCGGGTTGCGGTTCGGGCTGGGGTTCAATCTTCTTACGCGGCATAAGGGCTCTCCACTCCGGAAAAATGTCTGTGCAATCTTACCCGATGGGTGAATTCAGGACAAGCGCGCCGCCCGGCTGTACAAACTACTTGCGACGGGCGATGTAAAAGGAGTAGGTACCGTCCGGGCGGCGTTCGTTGGTGGCGTAGGGGCGCAGGAAGGCCGCCGTGAGGGCGAGATTCCAGCGGGCGGGGGCCAGAATCCAGCGGCCAAAGAGCATGCGCGCCACCCACGAGGGCAGGCCGAAGTAGTGGCCCCACTCCAGCACATGCAGAGCCGCCGGGCGAAAGTAGTGCCAGTATTCCACAATCTCAAACCCGGCGGCCTCCAGCCGGGTGCGCCATTCGTCCGGGCCGAGCATATGGTGATGGCGGCTGATGCGCCGGAAAAGCGCGGCGTAGCGTTCAGCCAGACCTTTCAGGCCCAGTTTGCGCAACAGGGCGGGCAGATGCAGGCCCGCGCTCCACTGGTGGTTGGGCGAACAGAACACGAACAGCGCGCCGGGGCGCAGCAGGCGAGCGGTTTCCTTGAGGACTTCATCCAGGTGCGGGATGTGCTCCAGTACCGAGTTGCTGACGGCGCTGGCGAAATGCCCGGTCGGGAAAGGAGCGGCGGCGGCATCCGCCTGCACCAGCGCTTGATAGACGGGGTACTGGCGGGCTTCGCGAATCGGGCCGCCCCATGGGTCAAGGCCTACCGCAATCGGCGGGAGGGGCGCGATGCTGGCGAAATGGCCGTCACCACAACCGAGGTCATAAATGGGTTGGGCGAGCTGGATTTCTTCGTAATAGGAGGCTTCCACCCCGCGCAACAGGGCGCGGAAGTACGGCAGGGCGATGAGATTGGCCCACAGATATTTATCGGTCGAAGGGGTCATGAGCGCACCAGTTGGAGGGAGTGAATGAGGGCTTCGTATTCAGCGGCGATGGTGTCCGGGGCGTAGCGGCGGGCGATTTCAGCGATATCGCCCTGAAAACGCTGCGGCTGGCCGAGGACTTCCATGAGGGCTTGCGCCAGCGCATCGGCATCGCCCATCGGGAAGGTGCGGCCCATGCCGGTAGTGAGGGCTGGCTGGCGCATGCCGGGCAGGTCGGAGGCGACGGCGGGCGTGCCGCTGGTCATGGCTTCCACCTGCACAATGCCAAACGACTCGGTGCTGTTGGTGCTGGGCACGACCACCACCCGGCAAATCTGGAAAAAGGCCGCCAGTTCGTCATCCGGGATGAGGCCAAGGAAACGCCAGCGGTCACCGAGGTCGGCGATCTGGGGGGCGAGCAGGGCGGCGTAGGCTTCTTCGCCCATCACACCTTCGTGCTGGCCGGCGTACATGACACGCGCCCGTGGAAATTTTTGAATCACTTTAGGCAGGGCGCGCACCAGGGTTTCGGCGCCTTTTTCGGCGGCGAGGCGCGCCACCATGCCGATGATGAGTTCATCCGACTCGAGGCCCAGTTTCTGGCGCAGGGCGCTGACGGCGGCGGGCTCGATTTTTGGCAGGGTGACCGGCGGCGGGATGCCATGTACTTTGCCGAGGTACTGCCGCAGAAAAGGGGAATGTTCGGCGTAGTCCATCGTGTTGGTGACGATGGCATGGGCGGCGCGGGCGGCGATGTGGTTGGCAAGGTCAGAGGCGAAATTCGCCAGGCGGTTGACCAACCCACCGGGGAGTTGCAGGTCGCAATGGTAGGTGAGCAGGACCGGCCGCCCCATGAGGCGCGCCAGCAGGGCAATCGGGGCGGCATCCAGTTGGGGGACATGCAGGTTCACCAGGTCGGCCTTGCGGATTTCCTGCCAGGCACGGAACGGGATGGATGGCATGATGACGCCCTTGCTGATGCGCAGGGCGACGGGCAGGCGCACCACGCGCACGCCGTTAACCATCTCTTCGCGCGGCAGCGATTTCTCAAACTGGCTGGTCAGCACAGTGACATGGTGGCCGCGGGCGGCCCAGGCGCGCGCCAGACGCTCGGTGTAGATGGTCAGGCCGGAATAGTGCGGCCGGTAATAGGTGAGGGCTATCAGGATATTCACGAGGATTCAGTCGGAAAAATTCTGGGGTTGAGGTCGGGGCGGGTTTAGTGCATTGGTACGGGGCTAGCGGTTGCCAGTCAATCCGTATGGCTGGTGGGGGGTTTGCGTTTGGTGATGTCGGCGTACAGGCCACCCAGGCTCATGCCATCCCGGCTCAACCCAATCGCGCCCAACGCGATGGTAATGACGAGATACAACACATGGGCGCTGATGGCAAAGGCCAGGGCGATGGCGGCATCCACGCCGAAGAGGCTCAAGGCGCCCACCAGTGCGGCTTCAAACACGCCGACATAGCCGGGCGAGGAGGGCAAGGCGACCCCGAGAGCGGAGGCGCCAACCACAAAAGCAGCCATCACGGGGGTGACATTCGGCACGAAGGACCACAACAGGGCGCCGTACCAGGCGATATTGAAGACCCAAGCCAGCACGAGCCAGAAGAGCACGGTGAAAAAGCGGCGCGCTTCAGTGAGGACGGCCAGCCCTTCCAGAAAAGACTGTAGTTTGGCGCGACCCCAATCGGCCAGGCGCGGCCAGCGGCCGAGCAGGCGGTCGTACAGGCGCAGGGTGGCCGGGCGGTTACGGGCGACCAGAAACAAGACGGCAAAACCGGTGACCATCAGCCCGGCGGCAACCAGGGCTGCGCCGCGGGCGCTCTCGGCGCCCAGCACGAAGGGCAGCGTACCCAACAGCAGACCAGCCATGATGCCCACATCAAAAATGCGTTCCACGATGATGGTCGAGAGCACTTCCCAGAAGCCCAGCCCGGCGGTCTGGCGCATGATGATGGCCCGCCCCAGTTCGCCCAGCCGAAAGGGCAGGACGTTGTTGAGCAGATAGCCTTCGTTGAGCGTCCAGAAGGCGCGGCCGGAGGTAACCTGTTCACGCAGCAGCGTACGCCAGGAAATGGAGCGCGCCATGAGGGTGCCAAAGAACGCCAGCACCGAAAAGACAAACCCAAGCGGGTGGGCACGGCGCAGCGATTGAATGAAGGCCGGGAAATCTACCAGATAGAACAGGATAGCCAGCGCAACCACGCTGATTACAACACCGGGCAGCGCCCGGCGCAAGCCGCCGCCCGGCACGGCCTGGGTTGACTCACTCATCATCCAGCCTTAAGACCGCCAGGAAAGCCTCCTGCGGGATCTCCACGCTGCCAATCATCTTCATCCGCTTCTTGCCCTTTTTCTGCTTTTCAAGCAGTTTCTTCTTGCGGGTGATATCGCCGCCATAGCACTTGGCGAGTACGTCTTTGCGGACCGCCTTGACATTGGCGCGCGAGATGATGCGGCCGCTGGCGCTGGCCTGAATGGGCACGACAAACAACTGGCGCGGGATGAGGTCCTTGAGTTTGGTGACCAGCGCCTGGCCTTTGTGAAAGGCATGCTCTTTATGGACGATGGCCGCCAGCGCATCCACCGGCTCCTGATTGACCAGCACTTCCAGCTTGGTGAGGTTCTCGGCGCGGTATTCCTTGAAGTGATAATCCATTGAGGCGTAGCCGCGCGTGCGGGACTTGAGTCCATCAAAGAAGTCAATGATGAGTTCAGAAAGCGGGATTTCATAATTGAGTTGGACCCGATTATTGGAGGGGTACTCTTCGTTCTGGTAGATGCCGCGCCGCTTGGTGACCAGTTCCATGACCGGGCCGTAAAATTCGGTAGGGGTGTAAATCTGGAGCGTCATCCAGGGCTCGCGGATTTCAGCGATGTCGCCTTCTTCGGGCAGTTTGGCGGGCGATTCAATGGTGATGACTTCGCCGGTCTTCATCAAGACTTCGTATTCTACCGAAGGGGCAGTTACGATGATATCCAGGTCGTACTCGCGTTCGAGGCGTTCCTGGATGATTTCCATATGGAACATGCCGAGGAAACCGCAGCGAAAGCCGAAATTGAGTGCCTGGGACGTTTCGGGCTGGTAGACCAGCGAAGCATCATTGAGTTGCAATTTTTCCAACGCTTCTTTTAATTCGCCGTATTCCTCACCCTCGACCGGGTAAATACCCGCATAGACCATGGGCTTGGGTTCACGGTAGCCGGGCAAGGGCGCGGGCAACTCTTTGGCCTTGAGGGTGATGGTATCGCCCACGCGACTCTCGGCGACGGTCTTGAGGCCGGTGGCAATGTAGCCGACCTCGCCCGCGGCGAGCGATTTGGTGGGTTTCATGGCCGGAGCGAAGACGCCGATTTCGACGGGCTTGAAACCGACATTGGTGGCCAACTGGTGGAGTTCATCGGTGTGCTGTAAGCCGCCATCCACCACGCGTACATAGGCGACCACACCTTTGTAAGAATCATAGTGTGAATCAAACACCAGCGCGCGCAGAGGGGCATCTTCCCGCCCGTTGGGGGGCGGGACACGTTTCACAACGGTTTCGAGCACATCCGCCACGCCCGTGCCATCTTTGGCCGAAATTTGCAGGACATCCAGCGCGTCCACGCCTATCAGGGCGGCGATTTCTTCGGCGATTTCGTCCGGGCGGGCGGCGGGCAGGTCAATCTTGTTGATGACGGGGATGATTTCCAGGTCGGCTTCGAGGGCGAGGTAGAGGTTGGCGAGCGTCTGGGCTTCCA